>JBAXOC010000031.1:0-10461 GCA_037133455.1 Comamonadaceae bacterium
GGATTTTCATGGTGCTGTCCTTAGGCTTCGTTGCTGGCGACGATACTCATCACCGCCATGCGCACAGCGATGCCAAAGGTCACCTGCGGCAGGATGACGCTTTGACCGCCATCGACCACCGCAGAGTCAATTTCTACACCACGGTTGATCGGGCCGGGATGCATCACAATGGCGTCGCTTTTGGCAAGCGTCAGTTTTTCGGGGGTCAGGCCAAAGCTTTTGAAATACTCTTGGCTGGAGGGTAAAAGCGCCCCGTTCATTCTTTCATTTTGCAAGCGCAGCATGATGATGACGTCACAGCCTTTGATACCTTCTTCTAAGTTGTTAAAGACTCGCACACCCATGTGGGTCATGTCGCTTGGAACCAGGGTTTTGGGTCCGACCACGCGGACTTCTGCACAACCCAAGGTGGTCAGTGCGTGAATATCGGAGCGAGCGACGCGCGAATGCAAAACGTCGCCAACGATGGCGACGGTGAGGTTGGAAAAATCTTTCTTAAAGTGCCGAATGGTGTACATATCGAGCAAGCCCTGGGTCGGGTGGGCGTGTCGACCGTCGCCGGCGTTGACCACATGAACGTGGGGCGCAACATGTTGCGCGATCAGGTACGGAGCGCCCGATTCGCCGTGGCGGACCACAAAAATATCCGCCGCCATCGCGCTGAGGTTGGCAATGGTGTCTAACAACGACTCGCCTTTGGATGCCGATGAGCGGGCAATATCGAGGTTAATTACATCCGCCGACAAGCGCGTCGCAGCGATTTCAAAGGTGGTGCGGGTTCGGGTGCTGTTTTCAAAAAAGAGATTGAAGACGCTTTTTCCGCGCAACAAAGGCACTTTTTTAACCTCGCGGTCGCTGACCGATACGAAGTTAGCCGCCGTATCCAAGATATGGGTCAAGATGTCTTTGGATAGCCCTTCTGTAGACAACAGATGGATGAGTTCGCCGTGGCCGTTGAGTTGGGGGTTGCGTCTGGATAGCATGGTCAGGCGTCCTTTACATCAAAACTGAAAGTTCCAGCGTCATTACGGGCCAAGGCCAAGGATTGCGCAGCGCTCAGACTGACGCGGGCGCCGGCGTAGTCCGCCTGGATGGGTAACTCCCGCCCGCCCCGGTCTACCAATACGGCCAACTTGACGCTGGCGGGTCGGCCGTAATCAAACAACTCGTTGATCACAGCGCGAAGGGTACGCCCGGTATAAAGAACGTCATCGAGCAATACGATGTGGGCCCCGTTGACATCAAAGGGCAGCTTGGTTTGTCCGCCAGCGGCAAGGCCCCGCTGGGCGAAGTCATCGCGGTGCATCGACGAAGAAATCGTACCGTGCAATCCTTCCAATCCCAAATCTTTTTGCAAGCGCTCGGCCAACCATGCGCCGCCCGATGTGATTCCGACCAAGCGGGCAGGCGTTTCGCTTAACAACGGAACCGCCCGCAAAAGCTCGCGGTACAGCGCCTCAGCGTCTAGTACGAGTTTCATGGATTGAGGCTCCTCAAAAATTGTTCCAAGATGATGCAGGCTGATGCGGCATCGGCATCCTTCGCGCCCGAGGCCAACGCTTCGGTTGTACTGTAACGCTCATCGACCTCAAATACCGGCAAGCCAAAGCGGCCGTGTAATTGGCGTCCAAATTTTTGGGCTCGCAGCGTATTTTCATGGGCTGCGCCGTCAGGATGGAAGGGCACGCCAATCACCAGTGCGTCAGGTTGCCACTCCTTTAAACGCAGGGCGATTTCTGTAAATCGGGCGTCGCCAAGGGCTGCGATGGTGGGTTGCGCTTGCGCGGTTCCTAATAAGCGGTTGCCAACGGCTACGCCGGTTCGCTTCATGCCAAAGTCAAAGGCCATGAAGGTACTCAGGCGCGAAGCCACTTCACTCATGCACTGCCCGCCTGTGGAGAAATCATCCAAGCTTCCACGCCAAGCAAAGACAAGGCGCTGTCGTAGCGTTTATCTATGGGGGTATCAAAAATGATGCTGGCATCGGCGTCCACCGTGAGCCAGCTGTTTTCTTTGATTTCTGACTCCAATTGCCCCTCGCCCCATGAGGAATAGCCCAAAGACACCAAAACTTTCCGCGGACCCATCCCGCCAGCGATTGCTTCGAGTACGTCACGCGAGGTCGTCATCTCTAAGCCGCCCGGAATGACCATGGTGGAGGCGTAGGTGGGTTCTTGGGGGCGATCGGATTCTTTGTAAGTGGGTTCGTGTAAGACAAAACCACGCTCTTCATGCACCGGTCCGCCTTGAAAGACAGCTTGATCCACCAGGTCGGCGCGTTGTAAATGCAAATCCACTTTTCCAAACAGGGCCGCCATTTTGAGCTCGGCCGGTTTGTTAATAATGATCCCCAGGGCGCCGCGGGGGCTGTGTTCACACAGATAGACGACACTTTTAGAAAATAGCCCGTCTTCCAAGCCCGGCATTGCAATTAAAAAATGGTGGGTGAGGTTGGTAGGTGCAGAATCGCCAGACATAGTTTTATTTTAGCGGCAGGTATGCAAAAACTTTTTTCAACCGGTTTGGTTTGGTTTCGGCGCGATTTACGCACCCACGACAACGCCGCCTTGGCTACAGCGCTCCAGCAGTGCGATCAGGTGCATTGTGTCTTTGTCTTTGACCGCGCTATTTTGGATAGCCTTCCCCGATCAGACCGGCGGGTTGAATTCATTTGGGGCAGCGTGTTGGCGCTCGATGCGGATTTACGAGCGCTGGCAAGTAAGGACCGACCTCACTCCGGTTTGATCGTTCAGCATGCGATTGCTGTAACTGAAATCCCCAAGCTTGCGCAAGCCTTAAAGGTGCAAGCCGTCTTTGCGGCCAACGACTATGAGCCTCAAGCCGTGGTCCGAGACGCTTCGGTACAAGCTGCACTAGAAAAACAAAGTATCACGTGGGTTGGCGTCAAAGACCACGTCATATTTGAAAAACGGGAAGTCCTGACCCAAATGGGCAAGCCCTATGGCGTTTTTACTCCCTATATGCGAGCGTGGTTGGCCCGTCTTAACGATGCATTTTTACCCACATGGGATTGCGGTAACGCTGAAAAAGCATTGGCCTCACGGCCTGCGGCTTTTGCAAACGCTATTCCATCATTAGAAGCGCTCGGGTTTGAAACAACCAACTTACAAAGCTTAGGCCTATTACCAGGAGCCCGCGGTGGCGAAAAACTACTTGCTGATTTTTGGGGGCGGCTAGAAGCCTATGACGAAACTCGTAACTTTCCGAGCATCAAAGGGCCGAGTTACTTAGGGGTCCACTTGCGTTTTGGTACGGTCTCCATTCGTCAGCTAGTTCGTCTTGCCTTACCGCTGCACCATGACGGACGCACGGGTGCAAGCGTTTGGCTGAGCGAACTGATTTGGCGCGATTTTTACTTTCAAATCGTAGCTAATTTTCCCCATGTCGCACACGGCGCATTCAAGCCTGAATACGACGCCATCGCTTGGGAACAGGGAGACCAAGCCAAGCAATTATTTAAGGCTTGGTGCGAAGGGCGCACAGGCTACCCTTTGGTGGACGCTGCAATGGCCCAGATCAACCAAACGGGCTATATGCACAACCGGCTCAGAATGGTCGCAGGCAGTTTTTTAGTCAAACACTTAGGAATCGATTGGCGCTGGGGCGAAAAATATTTTGCACAGCACCTCAACGACTTTGACCTTTCCGCCAATAACGGGGGCTGGCAATGGGTCAGTTCCAGTGGATGTGACGCGCAACCCTATTTCAGAATTTTCAACCCGGTGAGCCAAAGCGAAAAATTCGACGCCCAAGGCAAGTTCATTAAGCGTTACCTTCCCGCTTTGGCTGCGCTTGATGCCAAGAGCATTCACGCGCCGTGGCTTGCCAAACCCTTGGTTTTAGAAGCTGCAGGTTTAGCGTTAGGGCGGGACTACCCGCTGCCAGTGGTGGACCACGCCACAGCCAGAGCCCGTACCTTGCAACGCTACGGTGTGGTTAAAAAAGCGCCACTGCCGATAGACGAAGGTGCTTAAATTTGCACCATTTCAAAGTCTTCTTTGCGGGCACCACATTCGGGGCATGTCCAGTTCATAGGCACGTCGGTCCACAAAGTTCCGACGGGAATTCCGTCGTCAGGCGCACCTAAGGTTTCGTCATAAATCCAGCCACAAATCAGGCACATCCAAGTTTTAGCTTCGGTCACGGTGTCACATCGCCTTGAGAATAGAATTGAGTGATTGTAATAAGGTCCTACATGCCGTCCCCCATCGCCATCGCTGAAGATATTGAGGACTTTATCCAAGAGGTAGAGGACGACGGACCCGCAGCCAGTGTCATGGCCTTCAATGCCAATGACCCCAGTGGCGCAGGTGGCTTGTTAGCCGACACGGCGGCCATGGCGTCTGTAGGCGTACACGCTATGCCCGTGGTCACCGGCGCCTATGCCCGAGACACCAGCGAGATCGTTGACCACTTTGCGTTTGACGACGACGCAGTCAGCGCACAGGCACGCACCATTCTTGAAGATGTTCCCCCCGACGTTTTCAAAGTGGGCTTCGTGGGCAGCCCCGAAAACCTCAGTGCGATCGCTTCTTTGGTTTCAGACTATGCCGACGTTCCAGTCGTTACCTATATGCCTGACTTATCGTGGTGGCAAGAGGATTTGATCGACCAGTACCTTGACGCATGCGCCGAGTTGTTGCTTCCTCAAACTACCGTGCTGGTAGGCAACCACAGCACCTTGTCGCGCTGGCTTTTGCCAGACTGGAGCGCACAACGCCCGCCCACTGCCCGTGATATCGCCAAAGCGGCCCACGAATTTGGTGTGCCCTACACCTTGGTTACGGGAATTGCTTTGCCTGAGCAATTTATTGACAACGCGCTTTGTTCTCCGACGGCTGTGGTGTGCAATGAAAAATTTGAGCGTTTTGAAGCTACTTTTATTGGTGCTGGTGACACTCTGTCTGCCGCACTTGCCGCACTGATTGCAGCAGGCTCTGAACTGCGCGAAGCCGTCACAGAAGCGCTGAGCTACCTTGATCGCAGTCTTGAAGGTGGTTTTCGCCCCGGGATGGGGCATGTGCAACCTGACCGCCTTTTTTGGGCTCACGCCGAATCCGACGACGAAGACTTTGAAGACCACAAAACCGACTTTCCTTTTGAAATGCCTCCGAATGAAACCCGCCATTGACCGAAATGTAGAACTTTTTGAACGTGCCTCCCAGGTGATCCCAGGGGGAGTGAATTCACCGGTGCGGGCCTTTAAGGCCGTTGGGGGCACGCCGCGTTTTGTGACCCGGGCGCAGGGCGCCTACTTTTGGGATGCGAATGGCCAGCGCTATACCGATTACATCGGCTCATGGGGCCCCATGATTTTGGGACACGGGCATCCCGCCGTGGTCGAGGCGGTTCGCAAAGCCTTGCTCGAAGGGTTTTCATTTGGTGCGCCAACAGAAAGAGAAATTGAACTGGCCGAAGAAATTATCAAACATGTACCTAGCATGGAGATGGTGCGCTTAGTGAGCTCAGGAACGGAAGCAGCGATGAGCGCCATTCGCCTAGCGCGGGGCGCAACTGGGCGCAACAAAATTATTAAATTCGAAGGCTGTTACCACGGCCACGCCGATGCGCTTTTAGTGAAAGCGGGCTCCGGACTTGCTACCTTTGGCAACCCCACTAGCGCGGGCGTACCACCCGAGGTTGTTCAACACACGCTGGTGCTTGAGTTCAACCACATCACCCAACTGGAAGAAGCTTTTGCTTTGCACGGGCGGGATGTGGCTTGCCTCATGATTGAGCCGATCGCAGGCAATATGAATTTTGTGCGGGCATCGGTCCCTTTCATGCAAAGAGCCCGGGAGCTTTGCACCCAATACGGCGCACTGTTGGTGTTTGATGAAGTGATGACCGGAATGCGGGTTGCATTAGGTAGCGCTCAAAGCGTCTACGCCAAAAGCATTCCTGGCTTTGAGCCAGACATGACGGTGATGGGGAAAGTCATCGGCGGGGGCATGCCTTTGGCGGCCTTTGGCGGCAAACGCACAGTCATGGAACATTTAGCGCCCATGGGTACGGTCTACCAAGCCGGTACTTTGTCTGGCAACCCCGTGGCGACCGCCTGCGGTTTGGCAACACTGCGCGAGATTAGCCGGCCAGGTTTTTATGATGCCCTGGGCAGCAAAACCCGTGCATTGATCAGCGGCTTGCAAGGTGCGGCTGACGCGGCGGGCGTTCCTTTTTGCGGCGACAGCGAAGGCGGAATGTTTGGATTTTTCCTGATGGACAAGCTACCGCAAAACTACGCCACCGTCATGACCACCGATAACCAGCGTTTCAATACGTTCTTTCACGGCATGTTAGAAAACGGCGTTTACTTTGCGCCCGCCTTATACGAGGCTGGCTTTATGAGTGCGGCCCATACCGAAGCAGACATCAACCACACCGTCGACGCTGCGGCAAAAGTCTTTCGCTTGCTCGCTTAGTGTCGGAAGTGGCGCACGCCGGTATAAACCATCGCCACGCCGCGTTCATTGGCTGCGTTCACCACTTCGTCATCGCGCATGCTGCCGCCAGGCTGAATGATGCATGTCGCGCCTGCGTCCACGACAACATCTAAACCATCGCGAAACGGGAAAAAGGCATCGCTTGCAACCACAGTGCCTTGCAAAGTTAAGCCCGCATGCTCGGCTTTGATACTGGCGATTCGGGCAGAGTCAAGGCGGCTCATTTGGCCAGCGCCTACGCCCATCGTCATTCCATCTAAGCAGAATACGATGGCGTTGGATTTCACGTACTTCGCCACCTTCCACGCAAACAACATATCCTGAAGTTGCTCTGGGCTGGGCTGCTTTGTTGTTACTACTTTCAAATCAGCCATGGTGAGCTCTTCGTTGTCTGCCGTTTGAATGAGCAGGCCAGAGCCAATGCGTTTCACGTCTACCGCGTTGCGACCCTGCGTCCACGCACTGGCGTTGGCATTTACAGCTGAACCCAAGGTAGCGGGGAGTGCAATATGCAAAACCCGAACATTGACTTTGTTTTTCAATACTGACAAAGCGCCTGCGGTGAAGTCAGGCGCCATGAGGACTTCCACAAACTGTTGTGAAATTTGGTTGGCGGCCCGTTCATCGACGGTGCAATTGAGGGCGATGATGCCGCCAAAAGCCGAGGTGGGGTCGGTGGTAAATGCCTTGGAATACGCGTCTAGAGCATCGATACCCACCGCCACGCCGCATGGATTGGCGTGTTTTACGATGACACACGCAGGCGTTTCAAAACTTTTGACACACTCCCAAGCGGCGTCGGCATCGGCAATGTTATTGAAACTGAGCTCCTTCCCTTGTACCTGTTGGGCAGTCACCAACGAACCCGGCGCCGGATAAAGATCACGATAAAAGGCGGCTTGTTGGTGGGGATTTTCACCATAGCGCAAGTCTTGTAACTTCACAAAGCGCCCATTGGACTGCGCGGGGAAAACCGCCATCGTACCGTCGGATTGGATACACGATAAGTAGTCACTGATAGCGCCGTCGTATTGGCTGATCCGGTTAAACGCAGCAACAGACAAAGCGAATTTGGTTTTTTCGCTCACGGCGCCTAAAGTCTTGAGCTCTTCGATCACGCCAGCATATTGCGACGCGTCGGTCAACACCGCAACGTCTTTCCAATTTTTCGCAGCGCTGCGAACCATTGCGGGTCCGCCGATATCGATATTTTCAATCGCATCTTCCAGCGTGCAACCTGGCTTGGCAATCGTCGCTTCAAACGGATAGAGATTAACCACCAACAGGTCTATGGTGTCGATGCTGTGGTCCTTCAACGCTTGCATGTGGGCCGGAACATCACGCCGCGCTAACAGTCCGCCATGAACCCGGGGATGCAAAGTTTTAACTCGGCCATCAAGCATTTCTGGAAAGCCGGTCATCTCAGCTACTTCGGTCACAGGAAGTCCGTGATCGGCTAGTAATTTCGCCGTGCCCCCGGTTGAAAGCAAATGGATCCCTAAGCCATGCAGCGCTTGGGCGAGTTCAAGAATGCCCGTTTTATCGGATACGGATAGGAGAGCATTCATACGAGTTGGTGTTCTAGAAGTTTTTTGCGCAAGGTGTTGCGATTCAAGCCAAGCCACTGCGCGGCTTTAGACTGGTTGTTGTCGGCTTGGGCCATGACAACCTCTAACAAAGGTTTTTCAACGGCACGAACAAGCATCTCGTGTATCCCATGGGGGTCGATCCCATCCAGATCGCGAAAATAGGCTTCCAAACTGGAACGCACACACTCGTCTAAATTTTTATTGCTCATACGGCTAACTCCACGCTGTCTCTTGTTGTTGTTTCGGTGTCCCAAACTGGGTGGCCAGGGATTCGGTCCATGTGCTGGTTCAGATTGTCAAAAAAGCGCTCGACTGCAGCAACTTGGGCGTGGCTTTCTTCAAGACCATTCATTTGACTTCGAAACGCTTCGCCGCCCGGGAGGGAGCGCACATACCAGCCGATATGTTTTCGGGCTGTTCGAACACCGCTGTACTCACCGTAAAGCGAGTAGTGGTCCCAAAGATGATCGACCAAAAGTCGCTTGACTTCACTGATCAGTGGAGGGGCCAGATAGGTGCCTGTGGCAAGAAAATGGACAATTTCTCGAAAAATCCATGGACGTCCTTGGGCGGCGCGGCCGACCATGATCGCATCGGCCCCCGTCAATCGAAGCACCTCTTTAGCCTTCTGCGGGCTGGTGATGTCACCGTTGGCGACCACAGGGATGGACACAGCCTGCTTGACTGCTGCAATGGTGTCATATTCTGCATGTCCTTTGTAGCCTTGTTCACGCGTACGTCCATGCACTGTGAGCATTTGTACTCCAGCGTCTTGTGCCGCTTTGGCAATTGCGACTGCATTCTTGTGTTCAGCACTCCAACCCGTACGCATTTTGAGTGTCACCGGAACTCCATGCGGTGAACACGCCGCAACCACGGCTTCAACGATCGACAGTGCCAAGGGCTCGTCTTGCATTAATGCAGACCCAGCCCATTTATTGCAAACCTTTTTCGCAGGGCAACCCATGTTGATATCAATGATTTGCGCACCGCGCTCGATGTTGTAAAGCGCAGCTTCGGCCATCATCGCTGCATCGGTCCCTGCAATTTGTACGGCGATGGGCCCGGGCTCACCAACGTGGTTGCTTCGCCGTGACGTTTTGAGAGTATCCCAAAGATCTTTTCGCGATGTCACCATTTCACTCACCGCATACCCAGCACCCAGGTTTTTGCACAATTGACGAAAGGGTCTGTCCGTGACTCCAGCCATCGGGGCAACAAACACATTGTTTGCTAGTAAATACGGGCCGATATGCATGGAATTAAAAAAACAAAAATAGAAATGTTGGTTTGCTTGGCGTAAGCCGGATGTGGATTCTAACTGCTTAAAATTTCAGCAGTGGAAAATATTTTCTAACCGGCCACTGCCTATACTTCGTTACTTATGGACGCATGGATCACCACTCTCATCAATCTATTGGCACTCCCGCAATACAGCCTGGTGACGGTGTTTGTGGTGTCTGTCATTTCTGCCACTTTGGTGCCCTTGGGGTCTGAACCTGTCGTATTGGCTCTGGTGGAAATCAATCCCGCTCAGTTTTGGCCGGTGGTGATAGTTGCAACCGTGGGGAACACGCTTGGGGGCGCTATTGATTGGTGGCTTGGTTTTGGCGCTTCCAATATGGTTCAGCATTACCGGCCGCAGTCGGCGAACGCACGCGCTTTGGCTTGGCTGCAAAAGCTCGGCCCGAAGGCTTGCCTCTTAGCATGGCTTCCCGTCGTCGGCGACCCCTTGTGTACTGTCGCCGGTTGGCTTAAGTTACCTTTTTGGCCGTGCGTTGGTTATATGCTGATTGGGAAATTTTTACGCTACGTGTTGATGACCGCAGCGTTTCTTGGAAGCTACCAAGCCCTCCTCGGGAATTAAGCCTTTAAGCTGTTACTGGCACCATTTCATCCAATGCGGCTTCGAGCTGCGCTACACACCGATCGGGGTGATGTAGCTTGTCTAAGCCGAATAGGCCAATTCTAAAGGTCATGAAATCCGCAGGCTCATCGCACTGCAATGGGACACCCGCAGCCGTTTGCAAACCTAATGCCGAGAATTTCTTACTGTTGTGCATTCCTACGTCGGTGGTGTAACTCACTACAACGCCTGGCGCTTGAAAACCTTTGGCCGCTACGCTTTGAATTCCACGGCTCTCCAGCAAAGCCCGGACTTTCAGGCCAAGCGCATGTTGTTCAGCGCAGACTTTGTCAAAGCCATAGGTTTGGGTTTCACGCATGACTTCGCTCAAGCGTGTCAAAGCATCGGTTGGCATGGTCGTGTGGTACATGTGGGTGCCGTTTTCGTACGCCTCCATAATTTGTAGCCATTTTTTAAGGTCGCATGCGAAACTGCTGCTGCTTGTGGACTCGATTACTGTGCGTGCACGCTCACTCAACATGACCATCGCACAGCAAGGTGA
>JBAXOC010000032.1:0-10229 GCA_037133455.1 Comamonadaceae bacterium
GTACTTGGGTAAAGGTGTTGCTGCCAGCGGGCCCTTGGCAACCCGCATGGGTTTAAGTGGCGTCCCGGTTGCCGCCGAAACTATCGCCTTGCATACGATTTTTGAACTGGTACGGGCTACCGACGCCCGCGTTCATCTGTGCCGCATCAGCAGCGCTGCAGGTGTAGAGCTGGTGCGCCTGGCTAAGGCACAAGGCTTGCCTGTGACTTGCGACGTCAGCATCAACTCTCTGCACCTTACCGACCTCGATGTCGGCTACTTTGACAGCCGAACCCGCCTGACCCCGCCGCTGCGCCAGCAGCGTGACCGCGAGGCCTTGCGCGCGGGGCTCGCCGACGGAACCATCGACGCCCTGGTGTCAGACCACACGCCGGTGGGATCCGATGAAAAAGACCTCCCTTTTGCAGAAAGCGAACCCGGTGCCACGGGGCTGGAACTCTTGCTCAGTTTGACCCTGAAGTGGGCGCAAGACGACAAAGTCCCCCTGGGACAAGCGCTTGCCTGCGTGACCAACCGCAGCGCCCAAGTTTTGGGTGCATCTTTAGGAACTTTGGCAGGCGCATTAGGAAAACTATCCGATGGCGGTATCGCCGATGTGTGTGTGTTTGATCCCCAAGACGCTTGGACAGTCAGCCCCAATGCACTGCGCAGCCAAGGCAAACACACGCCCTTTGACGGCTACGAACTTCCCGGGCGCGTTCGCGCAACCGTAGTCTACGGCCATCTGGCTTTCACTGCGCAAAACAATAGCAATAACAACGCAACCGGCGGCTAAGCCATGCCACCCATGCGCCTCACGCGCAATCTTCGGGCCGTTTGGCGCTTGCTGCGTTTGCTGTCGCATTTGGTCAAAGGGCTGTTGAAAATCGTATTTCTTTTTCCGCGTTATTCCCAAGCCCAAAAAGACCAAGCGGTTCAAATCTGGGCGCTCGCACTCTTAAAGCGCTTGGGAATCACGCTTCGCGTTCTCGGACAAGCGCCGCTGACTGGCCCCGTATTGCTTGCGGCTAACCACATCTCTTGGCTGGACATCATCGTGATGCACGCTGCCCGCCACTGCCGATTTATTTCAAAGGATGACATCGCCCGTTGGCCCGTGGTCGGAACGCTTGCAACCGCCGCAGGCACCTTGTATATCCAACGCGAATCTCGGCGTGACGCCCTGCGGGTGGTTCACCAGATGGCGGAGTGTTTACAAAACGACGAGGTACTCGCGGTGTTTCCCGAAGGCACGACGGGCGACGGAACCACCGTGCTGCCGTTTTACGCCAACTTATTCCAAGCCGCTATCGCTGCCAACGCGCCGGTGATGCCCATCGGTCTGAAGTTTGTAGACGCCTCCAGCAAAGAGCCCAGCTTTGCCCCGTGCTATGTCGGAGACGACACGCTCATCGGTTCGGTTTGGAGAACCCTGTGCGCCGACCCCATAGAAGCCGTAATTCACTTCGGCCAAAGCCAAAGGGACCAGGGGCGCGATAGACGCGCTTGGGCGGCAGAAGTGCGTGAAGCGGTGGTTGTGTTGCGGGTCTGAGTCTGGTGCCCCCGACAGGAATCGAACCTGTATCACTCCCTTAGGAGGGGAGAGTTCTATCCATTGAACTACGGTGGCCAGAAGGGATATTTTAGGGGCTGGACTTTTTAATCTCTAAGCGAGAAGAACCCCACAACGGAATAACTCCTTGCGCAATCAAAACGCCCAAGCCGACGATCGCAGCAGCCAAGGCTTGGGTCCAATTCCACGCTCCGCCCATGGAAAAGAGAATAATCATCACGTAAAAAGGCGTCGCGTTCATGTGCAGGGAAGACAGGGCGATGCCGATGTTGCCAATCGAGACAATCCAAAGCACTTGGCTAATCGCCAATCCGCCGATAGAGTAAAGCGCCAGCGCACCGAGTTCTTTGAGACCGAGCACGCTCCAGTCGGGCCCGGGGCCGCCCAGTAACGCGTTGATTGCAGCTGCAGCGCCCATGCCGATGGCCGCGCCGCTCAGTGTGAGCGTAGTTTGTCCGAGAGCACTGAGTTGGGGGAAGGACGTGACGGTCATCCTCGAGCCTAAGGTGTAAAAAACCATGGAGCTAAAACACAACGCTGCACCAAGCCCCAGCCCCACGCTGTCTTTAGAACCGCTAAGCGCCATCAATCCGCCCGCAAAACTCAAAACCAAACCGATCAATAAACTCGCGGTGATCTTGCGCCCGTCCAACACGACTTCAATCGCGATTCCTACCACCGGCATGGAGGCCGCGATCACAACAGCAGTAACCGCGTTGGTCATGCCTTGCCCCGCAGCGAGAAGGAATGCCCCAAAGCCGATGGTGCCCCCGCCTATTGCAATGCCTTTGAGCCAGCCAGCGTTTTTAATCGTTGCACCGCCCTCCATGAACCACCAAACCGGTAGCAGACAAAGCGCCGCCAAGGCAATACGAACGGCAGTGAGGAGAAGCGGTGGGACGGGGCCGATCAGTAGGTCGGCAGCAGGCAGACCCGCAGCCCAGACCAGCATGGACAACATGCAGGCCAGGTTGGCAAGGGGGCGACTCAGTGGGGCGGAGGTAAACGAACGCACCCCGGCTCAACCAAAGCGGCTGTTGAGCTGGCGCATCAGGTGGCTGATGTCGGGATCGTTAACCAGTGCAGCAAGTTCATCGCTGGAGGCATCTGCTTGGGTTTTTACCGTAGGTGGCGACGCTGCGTTAGTTGAAGGCGTCGCCATAGCTAAGGATTTCGGCGCAACGAGTTGAATTTCTTCAGGGCGACGCTCGATCGGGTTATGAGCGGGTGATGTTTCAAAACTCATCACCACCAAACTCACAGCAGCGACCAAAATGCCTAAGAACCCAAGGGCGATGAGCGCCCAAAAAAGCGCGAGCCAAACCGATCCAGCGGCTGGGATTTGCATTTGCGCATAGCTTTGGCCCAATTCGGTTCCCCAAACCATCCAAGGCAGTTGTTTAAACCACGCCGTAGGTCCAGCCTCGAGGCTTAAAAGCAAACCAGAGACCAACAAGCAATACCAGTGAACCCAGTAGGCAGACAGCAGTTTCTTAGACATGGGTAATTTCACTCAGAATGGCTTTGGGGCCGCAGGAACTTTAAGCGCCAGTTGCGCAATCAAATCACGGCGGTAATTGCTGATTTTGAGATTGCGCTCTTCGGTGGCCTTGGCCTCTTGCATGTCGGCCTGAACTTGGGCTTGCAATTGGTTGATATCGGTGCCCATTTGCAAAAGGATGGTTTCCAACTCATATTTGCGAAGCTTCAGGTCGTCAAGTTCAACAAGCGTTCGCGAGACGCGAAGCAAAATATCTTGTGATTTATCCGCTTGGTCGAGCCGGCTAAAGAGTTCGCGAACGAGCTCGGCAGTCTCTGCAACTTTGGGAATGGGTGTTTTAGAAGGTGCTTGCAGCGTCGAATTCTCAGAAGCGTTAGGTGCTTGTTCAGAAATATTCAAACGGGACCCTTGGCGGTTAAAGTGGTACACGCCTGTGGTTTCGATGGATGGAGGCGGCACAACTGCAGTCGCAGGAGCTTGCGATTCAGTGTTGCTGTGAATCCACCCGACAGTGGGGTCAAATTTTTTCATAAGGCGTCTCGATCAATCAAACGGCTTTCTTGAACTTGCTAAAGAAGTTACCGAAAGACCGGGCTGGTTCCGCTTGCACAACGGTGTGCGTTTGAAACTCTTTTTGGCGACTATGTTGTTCAAAAACGAAAGTATCCAATAATGTAGCACCCAATCCTGCGCGTTTTTTGCTATTCCAAATCGGCGTGACTTTATCGCCCACTTTCTTCAACTCGCGCGTTTCTTGAATTTCAGTCACCGCTTGGCTCAGCTCGTGGCCGATTTGCAAAAAGCTCTCTCGGCAATGTTGGTTTTTGGCGTTAAAAATGTATTCTTGGCCAAATATCGATTGGATATCTAAGAAAAACGGCAGCGGGCTGGTGAGAGAAAACCGCACGGGGAAGTTGTTTTGCGTCAGGATGTCTTGGTAGTCCTGTTCGCGGTGTAAGCGGCTTGGAACAATCACCAACTTAGGCGCAAAGTCTCCCGGAGTATTAAAAACCGCTTTGAAGCGAGAGACAAACTCGATCGAGCTGCTGAGTTCCAGCTTTGATAGAGACGTAGGAACAATGACGATATCAAAGTCCAACATCAAAGATGAGGGAAAGATATTGATCCAAGTGAGATCAGCGAATACGAAATCCGCATCGCGTTCGGCTAAGCGGATGGCCTGTCGCATTTTCAAAACCGCCAGCTGCGGATCGCGTTCGGTCACTACATCACACACCGTGGGAGTTGCCCCTTCGATGGGGGCCCTTGTGAGCCACGTACTAGAAGACGCTTGGTGGTCAAAGTCGACAAGTGAAACTTTGCGTTGGTGGTGATGGGCAAAGAAGGCCGCCAAATTGGCAGTCAAGGTACTTTTTCCAACGCCACCCTTTTGGCTCGTCACCAGAATTTTGATTGCGCTCATGTCGCTGTACTCTTTGAAAAGGGGGAGGGTGACGATAGAGCAATACTGGGAAATAGGCAAGTATTTTTATTACATTGATGTAATTTGGCCCTCCCGAGGCGCTAACTCATCTTCAAAAGCCCTATTTCGTTAGCATTCGCATCGCTTCTTCAAGCCCCTTGAGGGTGAGCGGGTACATACGTTGCTGCATGAGTTGTTGGACCACGCTGATACTTTGGCGGTATTGCCAAACGCCTTGGGGCTCTGGGTTGATCCAGGCAAATTTGGGAAAAGCGCTAGTGAGCCGCTGCAGCCACTCGGCGCCAGGCTCCTCGTTGTTGTACTCCACGCTGCCCCCGGGTTGCAAAATTTCATAGGGGCTCATGGTGGCGTCACCCACAAAAATCAGTTTGTAGTCTTTGTTGTATTTGCGGATGATGTCCCAGGTCGCAAACTTTTCAGCAAAACGCCGCCGGTTGTTTTTCCACATGAAGTCATACACACAGTTGTGGAAGTAGTAAAACTCTAGGTGTTTGAATTCCGTTTTGGTGGCGCTAAAGAGTTCCTCGACCCGCGCGATGTGGTCGTCCATGGTTCCGCCCACGTCCATCAGCAACAACACTTTGACGTTGTTGTGGCGTTCGGGAATCATCTTGATATCTAGATACCCCGCGTTGGCGGCGGTGCTACGAATCGTGTCGTCTAGATCGAGTTCGAAGTCATTGCCTTCACGCGCAAATTTACGCAGCCTGCGTAAAGCAACCTTGATGTTGCGGGTACCGAGTTCTTGGGTGTCGTCGTAGTCTTTGTAGGCGCGTTGGTCCCAGACCTTGACAGCGCTGCGGTTGCGACTTTTTTCTTGCCCAATGCGAATGCCTTGCGGGTTGTGGCCGTAAGCACCAAAAGGCGAAGTGCCTCCGGTGCCAATCCATTTGCTACCGCCTTCGTGGCGTTCTTTTTGTTCCTCAAAGCGCTTTTTGAGGGTCTCCATCAACTCGTCCCAACCGAGTTTTTGAATTTTTGCGAGTTCTTCAGGGCTGAGTTGAAGCTCTAAATTTTTACGTAACCACTCCAGCGGGACTTCTTTGGTGAAGTCGGCAATCATCTCTACGCCCTTGAAGTACGAAGCGAACGCACGGTCAAACTTATCGTAGTGTTTTTCGTCCTTCACTAACGCGGTACGGCTTAGGTAGTAGAAATCGTCAATCGCATAGCCGTTGGCTTCTTCATCGTTGTCTGGTTCAGGAGTATTGGGCCCGACAACGCCTTTTTGCAGCGCTTCCAAAAGAGTCAGGTACTCTTTAACGGAGACCGGCAGTTTGGCGTCGCGAAGGGTATAAAAAAAGTCGAGCAACATAGCGTAAAAAGATCAACGGGGTTTGTTTAAAGCGTGTAACAGTTCCGCCCGAATTTCGGGCCACTCTCCAGAGCGAAGGCTGAACATCACCGTATCGCGAATCGTCCCATCGCGGCGCAGGGCGTGGCCGCGTAACACGCCGTCTTTTTTGGCACCTAAACGCTCAATGGCCGCGATTGACGCGAAGTTAAAGTTGTCTGTTCTCCAGCCAACCACATGGCAGCCCAGTGTTTCAAATGCGTGGCTCATTAACAGCAATTTACATGTGCTGTTCACATGGCTACGTTGGTAGCTTTTGGCATACCAGGTATAACCAATTTCAAGGCGATGAATGGCGGGAACAATGTCGTGGTAACTGCTGGAGCCAATTACTTTGCCACTGCTGTCTTCGATGACAGCAAAGGCAAAGCGATGACCCGCTTCGCGCATCGCCAAGGCGTCTTCGATGTATTTGCGAGTATCTTTTGGCTCGGGAACCGATGTCACGCGGATATTCCATAACTCGCCGTCAGCCGCCGCCGCGCGAAGCCCATCTTCGTGGGCCAACGCAAGGGGGACGAGAGAAACACCGCGAGCACTCAGCGTAATAGGTTCTACAAAAGCCATGGAATCCTTTTACTCTTTATCGTAGCGTGATTGTTGCCAGCGCCTCGCCCATTGCAAGCCGAGTCCTCCGCCCAAGCCCACGAGCAAGATCGCAAAGATGCTCGCGTTTCCATAGCCTGGCGCAAACAGGTCGAGCTCGACCTGTTTGCGCCAGGCTATGGAAACGCGAGCATCTTTGCGATCTTGCTCGTGGGCTTGGGCGGAGGACTCGGCTTGCAATGGGCGAGGCGCTGGCAACAATCACGCTACGATAAAGAGTAAAAGGATTCCATGGCTTTTGTAGAACCTATTACGCTGAGTGCTCGCGGTGTTTCTCTCGTCCCCCTTGCGTTGGCCCACGAAGATGGGCTTCGCGCGGCGGCGGCTGACGGCGAGTTATGGAATATCCGCGTGACATCGGTTCCCGAGCCAAAAGATACTCGCAAATACATCGAAGACGCCTTGGCGATGCGCGAAGCGGGTCATCGCTTTGCCTTTGCTGTCATCGAAGACAGCAGTGGCAAAGTAATTGGCTCCAGCAGTTACCACGACATTGTTCCCGCCATTCATCGCCTTGAAATTGGTTATACCTGGTATGCCAAAAGCTACCAACGTAGCCATGTGAACAGCACATGTAAATTGCTGTTAATGAGCCACGCATTTGAAACACTGGGCTGCCATGTGGTTGGCTGGAGAACAGACAACTTTAACTTCGCGTCAATCGCGGCCATTGAGCGTTTAGGTGCCAAAAAAGACGGCGTGTTACGCGGCCACGCCCTGCGCCGCGATGGGACGATTCGCGATACGGTGATGTTCAGCCTTCGCTCTGGAGAGTGGCCCGAAATTCGGGCGGAACTGTTACACGCTTTAAACAAACCCCGTTGATCTTTTTACGCTATGTTGCTCGACTTTTTTTATACCCTTCGCGACGCCAAACTGCCGGTCTCCGTTAAAGAGTACCTGACTCTTTTGGAAGCGCTGCAAAAAGGCGTTGTCGGGCCCAATACTCCTGAACCAGACAACGATGAAGAAGCCAACGGCTATGCGATTGACGATTTCTACTACCTAAGCCGTACCGCGTTAGTGAAGGACGAAAAACACTACGATAAGTTTGACCGTGCGTTCGCTTCGTACTTCAAGGGCGTAGAGATGATTGCCGACTTCACCAAAGAAGTCCCGCTGGAGTGGTTACGTAAAAATTTAGAGCTTCAACTCAGCCCTGAAGAACTCGCAAAAATTCAAAAACTCGGTTGGGACGAGTTGATGGAGACCCTCAAAAAGCGCTTTGAGGAACAAAAAGAACGCCACGAAGGCGGTAGCAAATGGATTGGCACCGGAGGCACTTCGCCTTTTGGTGCTTACGGCCACAACCCGCAAGGCATTCGCATTGGGCAAGAAAAAAGTCGCAACCGCAGCGCTGTCAAGGTCTGGGACCAACGCGCCTACAAAGACTACGACGACACCCAAGAACTCGGTACCCGCAACATCAAGGTTGCTTTACGCAGGCTGCGTAAATTTGCGCGTGAAGGCAATGACTTCGAACTCGATCTAGACGACACGATTCGTAGCACCGCCGCCAACGCGGGGTATCTAGATATCAAGATGATTCCCGAACGCCACAACAACGTCAAAGTGTTGTTGCTGATGGACGTGGGCGGAACCATGGACGACCACATCGCGCGGGTCGAGGAACTCTTTAGCGCCACCAAAACGGAATTCAAACACCTAGAGTTTTACTACTTCCACAACTGTGTGTATGACTTCATGTGGAAAAACAACCGGCGGCGTTTTGCTGAAAAGTTTGCGACCTGGGACATCATCCGCAAATACAACAAAGACTACAAACTGATTTTTGTGGGTGACGCCACCATGAGCCCCTATGAAATTTTGCAACCCGGGGGCAGCGTGGAGTACAACAACGAGGAGCCTGGCGCCGAGTGGCTGCAGCGGCTCACTAGCGCTTTTCCCAAATTTGCCTGGATCAACCCAGAGCCCCAAGGCGTTTGGCAATACCGCCAAAGTATCAGCGTGGTCCAACAACTCATGCAGCAACGTATGTACCCGCTCACCCTCAAGGGGCTTGAAGAAGCGATGCGAATGCTAACGAAATAGGGCTTTTGAAGATGAGTTAGCGCCTCGGGAGGGCCAAATTACATCAATGTAATAAAAATACTTGCCTATTTCCCAGTATTGCTCTATCGTCACCCTCCCCCTTTTCAAAGAGTACAGCGACATGAGCGCAATCAAAATTCTGGTGACGAGCCAAAAGGGTGGCGTTGGAAAAAGTACCTTGACTGCCAATTTGGCGGCCTTCTTTGCCCATCACCACCAACGCAAAGTTTCACTTGTCGACTTTGACCACCAAGCGTCTTCTAGTACGTGGCTCACAAGGGCCCCCATCGAAGGGGCAACTCCCACGGTGTGTGATGTAGTGACCGAACGCGATCCGCAGCTGGCGGTTTTGAAAATGCGACAGGCCATCCGCTTAGCCGAACGCGATGCGGATTTCGTATTCGCTGATCTCACTTGGATCAATATCTTTCCCTCATCTTTGATGTTGGACTTTGATATCGTCATTGTTCCTACGTCTCTATCAAAGCTGGAACTCAGCAGCTCGATCGAGTTTGTCTCTCGCTTCAAAGCGGTTTTTAATACTCCGGGAGACTTTGCGCCTAAGTTGGTGATTGTTCCAAGCCGCTTACACCGCGAACAGGACTACCAAGACATCCTGACGCAAAACAACTTCCCCGTGCGGTTTTCTCTCACCAGCCCGCTGCCGTTTTTCTTAGATATCCAATCGATATTTGGCCAAGAATACATTTTTAACGCCAAAAACCAACATTGCCGAGAGAGCTTTTTGCAAATCGGCCACGAGCTGAGCCAAGCGGTGACTGAAATTCAAGAAACGCGCGAGTTGAAGAAAGTGGGCGATAAAGTCACGCCGATTTGGAATAGCAAAAAACGCGCAGGATTGGGTGCTACATTATTGGATACTTTCGTTTTTGAACAACATAGTCGCCAAAAAGAGTTTCAAACGCACACCGTTGTGCAAGCGGAACCAGCCCGGTCTTTCGGTAACTTCTTTAGCAAGTTCAAGAAAGCCGTTTGATTGATCGAGACGCCTTATGAAAAAATTTGACCCCACTGTCGGGTGGATTCACAGCAACACTGAATCGCAAGCTCCTGCGACTGCAGTTGTGCCGCCTCCATCCATCGAAACCACAGGCGTGTACCACTTTAACCGCCAAGGGTCCCGTTTGAATATTTCTGAACAAGCACCTAACGCTTCTGAGAATTCGACGCTGCAAGCACCTTCTAAAACACCCATTCCCAAAGTTGCAGAGACTGCCGAGCTCGTTCGCGAACTCTTTAGCCGGCTCGACCAAGCGGATAAATCACAAGATATTTTGCTTCGCGTCTCGCGAACGCTTGTTGAACTTGACGACCTGAAGCTTCGCAAATATGAGTTGGAAACCATCCTTTTGCAAATGGGCACCGATATCAACCAATTGCAAGCCCAAGTTCAGGCCGACATGCAAGAGGCCAAGGCCACCGAAGAGCGCAATCTCAAAATCAGCAATTACCGCCGTGATTTGATTGCGCAACTGGCGCTTAAAGTTCCTGCGGCCCCAAAGCCATTCTGAGTGAAATTACCCATGTCTAAGAAACTGCTGTCTGCCTACTGGGTTCACTGGTATTGCTTGTTGGTCTCTGGTTTGCTTTTAAGCCTCGAGGCTGGACCTACGGCGTGGTTTAAACAACTGCCTTGGATGGTTTGGGGAACCGAATTGGGCCAAAGCTATGCGCAAATGCAAATCCCAGCCGCTGGATC
>JBAXOC010000033.1:0-10056 GCA_037133455.1 Comamonadaceae bacterium
GGGTATGAGCGATGAATCAAACACCATCAGTAAAGACGGCCTGCGTTACAAGGCACGCATCGCGGGTTCCCCTTTTGCCCAAACGGGGGGGAATGCCACGATGAGCTGCGCCAAATGCGGTATGCACAAGCCACGTTCGCTTGGCTCGTACCGTAAATTGGCTGGCAAGAGCATGTTTGTGTGCGGAGAATGCTCCGTACCCAAAACACCGCCAGCAGCCTAAACGCCTTTACTGTAAAGCCCGGTTAAGTACAGTGGCTAGTCGATAGCCTGCTGAGGAAAGACGTTTTTGCATCACTGGCATAAAGCGTTGGACATACTCAGGCGTCACCCTCTCTTCTGGATAAAACCCTGGGCTTGCAACCAGCCGACATGACTCTTCAGCCATCCCGATCACACTGATTTCGCGAGCCTCTTTGGATACAACATGGCGCTGCACGATGCGCGTCAATGCTTGGTTATCTAAATCAAGCTGAGAAATCAAACCAGAATCCCAAACTGAATGTAAGTTGCTTTGCCGCATAAAAGCGCGTAAAGAATAGGTATTTCCGCCCCGATCATCTTTGTAGCCTGCGTGCAAAGGTTGGTGCACATCACCAATGAAATGCACCAAGTATTTCAGCGCTTTGAGACGAACGCCATCGTCCGCATTAGAGGCCAAGACAGCAATATTCTTTTCAACGGCGCCCACCACACACTGCCCTCCTGCGCAATCGCGCTCGGGTTCATACTGGCAGCTATTTCTTGGAAAGTTAACGTAGTGCCAGGCGCTGGTGGCGGGGCTGCGATGTTCATCAGCCCATGTTGCAATGGATTCCAGAGTCTGTCCAGGCTCTAAGGCCAAAAGCCGAGAAACTTCATCTCTCGATTTTGGGGTTAGCGCTGACCAAGCCACATTGGCAATCACTTGGTGACCTTGCGAACCCCACGCAAAAGCCTGCGACCCCAACGCACACAACACAAGCAGAAGCAAGCCGCGCACCCATGCACGGCCGCAACACCAGCAGCAAAACATAAAGCCCGTTCCAACGAAATATAGTTATCGTTGGATTGTGCGCTGGAAATTCAATAAATTTGCGGTTAACTCTTTAAACTAACTTTTTTGGCAGTTTTTTCAAAGCATCAAAAATAACATCAGAACTAACAGGCCGAACTACGCGGGCAACTTCTTGGCCGTTCACCAAAAATACCAAGGTAGGCCAAAGTTTGACTTTGAACGAACGCCCCAGCAGGCGCCCTGCCCCGTCCTCAATGCAAAATACCTGCATGTCAGTAAAACTCGCAAATGCCTCCGCAATAAAAGGCACTGCTGCTTGGCAATGGCCGCACCAATTCACTCCAAACTGCAAAACAGTGATGCCTGTTAAAGCGTCCACCGCTTCACGCGTCAGCGCATTTGCGGTGTATTGCAGCGCTGCGATCATAATCAGACAAGTGCCCTGTAAGCCTTGAGCCCGCCTGCAATCATCTTTGCGTTACGGTAGCCCATCGATCGCAAGGTGTCTGCGGATAAAGCGCCTCGGTTGAAGGCATTGCAGTAGCAAAGAATCTCCGCATCTAAGTCAGGGATAAGGCCTTCGACGTTCATTTCCAATTTTCCGCGGCTAATGTGAAGCGAGCCTTTGATATGGTCAAGTTCATGCTCTTCTTTATCGCGAATATCTAAGGCAATCGCACCACCAGCGATCATGGCGTCCACTTCTTCAGGATTGACTTGGGTGATACGGGCAAGCGCTGCATCCGCCATCGCTTGGAATTTTTCTGAATAAGCCATACTGATTTGATTTAATGAATTGAAATTGGTTAACTGAGGTCTTGAATGGCTTGAAAATGGGTCAAATAAACCTTGCCGCTGAGATCACGAAGAAAGTGCGTGTGCTTGAGTCTGTCCATCACCGGCCCTTTGACTTCAGACAGATGAAGCGAAATTCCTGAATCGCGAAGTCTGCTGTCTATCGCTTCTAGGCTTTCAAGGGCGCTTGCGTCAATACTGTTGATGGCTGAACATTGAAGCACCACGTGGGCCAGATGAGGATGGCTCGCGACGCAATCATTCACATGGTCTTCCAACACTCTGGAGTTGGCGAAATAAAGACTCTCATCAATGCGCAAACCTAACACCGTCGGTTGAGTTCCGACTTCATGGCGCATGATGTTGCGAAAGTGCTCTGTACCAGGCACCAAACCCACCTCGGCAATATGCGGGCGACTGGTTCTGTAAAGATAAAGCGCCAACGAGACGCCCACGCCCGTAACCAGTCCCATCTCCACTCCAAAGGACAAAGTCACCAACAGGGTTGCCAATACGGCTACAAAATCTGCCTTTGAATAGTTCCAGGTTCTTTTGAGAATACTGAAGTCCACCAAGGAGAGAACCGCCACCACAATAGTGGCTGACAGCGTGGCTTGGGGCAAGTAGTACAAAGCAGGCGTGAGGAAAAGCGACGCCAAGGTGATTCCCACCGCCGTAAAAATGCCTGCGGCAGGTGTCTGTGCTCCAGCGTCAAAGTTGACCACCGAGCGAGCAAATCCACCCGTCACAGGAAAGCCTCCGGTCAGTGCCGCCGACAAATTACTTGCCCCCAGAGCGACTAATTCTTGGTCTGGGGCAATGCGCTGGCGTCTTTTGGCCGCTAAAGTTTGCCCCACTGACACAGACTCCACAAAACCCACCACACTGATAAGCAGCGCGGGAACAGCCAACGCCTTCCAAAGCGCAAGATCCCATATAGGCAAGGTCAGTGGAGGGAAACCCTGGGGAACGGTGCCCACAATTTTCAAATCCTGTGATTGCCATTGGAAAGCCCAGGTGAGAAATGTTGTCAACGCGATCGCAACAACCGGACCAGCTTTTGCCAACACATCGGCAGTTTTCGCTGAACAACCCCATCGAATCAAGAGTGGCTTTAATCCTTTGCGAACCCAAAATAAAAACCCGGTAGCTCCCACTCCGATAGTGAGAGTCAAAAGATGAATATGGGGACTTTGCTGAACCAATGACATCACCAATTCAATGAAGTTGTGTCCCTGTGCGTTGACGCCCATGATGGTTTTGAATTGGCTTGCTGCAATGAGCAAGCCCGATGCAGAGATAAACCCAGAGATCACGGGGTGGCTCAAAAAATGGGCTAAAAAACCCAAGCGCAAAAGACCCATGACAAGCAGCATGGCCCCAGACATAAATGCCAAGGTGATAGCAAAAGCCCAATATGCAGGCGTCCCAATCGCTGCATGCTCGCCAATGGCGGCGGCTGTCATAAGTGATACGACAGCCACTGGTCCCACCGCTAATACCCGACTGGTACCGAAAATGGCATACAAAACCAGCGGTGCCACGCTCGCATACAAACCAACCTTCGGAGGTAAACCGGCTAACAGCGCGTACGCCAAACTCTGCGGAATCAACATGATGGTCACGATCAACGCGGCCACCAAATCACTGATCAAAGTCTCGCGGTCGTAGCGACTGCCCCACTCCAACATAGGAATAGAGGGGAGAAACTTCTTCCAGCTTGAGGGCTGAATCATCAGCCCACCATCTCCGGTTGCGCCAACCACTCCCGACCTTTCAACATCGCGTCCCAGTAAAGCGGCGGCAAGATACGCTCCTTTAAATACCAAGCCAATGCAGAGGGCTTGGTCCCATCGATGAACCATTTCGGGAAACTCGGCGCCAACTTGCCTCCGTACGTGAACTCTGCAAGCACAATCTTGCCGCGCTCTACCGTCAAAGGACAAGAACCATAACCGTCGTAATGCGCCTCGCCTTTGGCTTGACCACGCAATGCCAACACATTGTGCGCAACCACAGGCGCTTGCTTTCGCGCAGCTGCTGCAGTTTTGGCATTGGTGGTATTGCCCGCATCGCCCAATCCAAAAATATTGGGGAACGTTTTATGACGCAAAGTAGCCGGGTCAAGATCTATCCAACCGGCCCCATCAGCCAAAGGGCTGACACGGATAAAGTCAGGGGCTTTTTGCGGCGGAACAACGTGAATCATGTCAAAGTCTTGCGTGACAATCTCCTTGGTTCCATCCGCCTTCAATTGGTTAAAAGTAGCTTTTTTCGCCACGCCGTCCACACTGACCAGGGTGCGGCCAAAGTTCAATCCAATGCCGTAGGATTTGACATACTCCATCAAAGCCGGAACGTAATCAGGAACACCGAAAAGTACCGCCCCTGCGTTACAAAACTGAATATCTGTGTCTTTCAAAACGCCTTGGCTGCGCCAGTGGTCGGCTGAAAGGTACATTGCCTTTTGAGGAGCGCCTGCACATTTGATGGGCATCGGGGGTTGGGTAAAAATGGCTTTTCCACCGCGCAACTTTTGAACCAACTCCCAGGTATAGGGCGCCAGATCGTATCGATAGTTTGAGGTCACACCGTTGCGACCCAAAGATTCAGATAATCCTTCAATGCCATGCCAGTCCAGTTTGAGGCCCGGGCATACGATCAGTTGTTGGTAGCTCACTACGCGGCAGCCCTCGAGAACAATGGCATTTCGCTCAGGCTCAAAAGCGGCAACAGCTGCCTTAATCCAGTGAACCCCGTGCGGCAATACAGACCCCATGGTTCGTGCAGTAAAGGCTGCGTTAAAAATACCAGCCCCCACCATGGTCCAGCCGGGTTGGTAGTAGTGAATATCCGCAGGGTCAATAATTGCCACATCAAGCATCGGGCTGCGAGCGAGCAAACTTGCAGCTACCGCAATACCAGCCGCACCGCCGCCGATAATGACCACGTCGTGTGATGAGTCGGCAACTTCAACTGGGGTCTTGCCACCATTGACAATGCGCCGCACCAAGGCTTTCATATCGTAGCCAGCCTTCGCAGAGGACTCAATAATTAAAGGCAAAGGAACTTTTCCTGCGCTAGATAAAGCCCACATCGTTGTTGATCGCATGCCCGTTCTGCAATAAGCCAGTACGGGCTTGGGTAGCGAGTCCATTAACTGCCCAAAGGCAGCGCCTTGCGCATCGCTGACTTTGCCGGATTCAGCCGGCAAGTAGTGCGCCACCAAACCTAGGCGTTCAGCAGCCAACTCAATCTCGTTGAATCCTGGTTGGTCGGAGCCTTCTCCATCGGGCCGGTTACAAATAATAGATTTAAAACCAGCGTCTGCAATAGCTTGCAGATCGCTTGCAGCGATTTGGGCTGAAACTGAAAGCACCGTATAGAGGGGTTTAATTTCCATGATTTTTGTCTCCTTTATATTGAACGTGAGCGTTGCGAGCGGCGGTCTATGTATTCAAAAAAGACCATTCCACCAAGCATGAAGACAACGAAAAAAGCGGCTTTGGTTTGCCCTGCTGCGAGCGAAACCAGCGCGGGCCCGGGACAAAATCCGGCCAATCCCCAACCCGCTCCAAACAAAACAGCGCCAATCACCAAACGGCGATCAATCGTGCTGGCGGTCGGGAAATGCAACTCACCCCCTAAGAAGGACAAGGTTCTTTTTTTAGCCACTGCAAAGGCAAAAACTCCCACAACAATCGCCCCCCCCATGACCAAGGCCAAAGAGGGATCCCATGGACCTAAGAGATCTAAAAACCCGAGCACTTTGCTGGGGTCGGTCATGCCAGAAAGTATCAGGCCCACGCCAAACAAAAGGCCCACGATAAATTCACTGATTCGGTGTTGCATCAAAAGCTCCCTTACAGCACGTGGCGAGCCACGTAAACAACTAAAAACCCAAGCGCCATGAAAGTCAAAGTCGACACCAAAGAACGCAAAGACAAGCGTGACAAACCACACACCCCATGGCCACTGGTACAACCCGAGCCATAGCGCGTTCCAAAACCCACTAGCAAACCTGCAATGGCAACAGCGCCGTAGCCCGCATCAATGCGAGGGGCTTGAATGGAACCGGGTGGCAAGGCCAAGGACAACACGAAGGGCGCAGCAGCCATCCCCAATAGAAAAGTGAGCCGCCAACCTACATCGCCCATCCGGGGAAGTAGTAATCCGCCCAAAATCCCGCTGATTCCTAAGATCCGTCCATTAATCAGTATGAACATTGCCGAGGCTAGGCCTAACAACAAACCGCCATACAAAGCGGTCCAAGGCGTAAAGTGAATCCAGTCAATCGTCATTTTTTTTTGCTTCCTGTGTTGCAAAACTGTTCATATAAAACCGCGATCAACGCGAGGGCTTGGGGACTGGTGACTTGGTAGTACATGTTTTTGCCATCACGGCGAGCGCTAACTAAAGCCTCGTCCCGCAAAACGGTCAATTGCTGCGACAGTGTGGGCTGTCCAATTCCCAACATGGTTTCTATCTCTCCCACCCGTAATTCACCTTGAGATAACTGGCAAAGAATCATCAACCGGTCAGGGTTAGCAAGAACCTTCATGAGTTTGCAGGCTTGGGTTGCCGCGATCTTCATTTCCTCTAAATCAAAACTGTTGGCGCTCATATTTACACGGTTCAATTAGTTTAATGATAGTATATTGAAAACTTAACTATCAGCCATTGTATGACCCCTACACCCTTGAAGCCCTCTGTCCACGGCATCTTTGACAAAGCCACATGGACCGTCACCTACGTTGTTCATCTGGGTCCTGGCAGCGCCTGCGCAGTGATCGACTCCGTCTTGGACTATGACCAAAAGTCAGGCAGAACCAAAACCACGTCTGCAGACAAAGTCATCGAGTACATCAACGCTTATAAGCTCAAGTTAGAGTGGATCCTTGAAACCCACGCCCATGCTGACCATATCAGCGCAGCACCCTACTTAAAGAAAATTCTGGGTGGAAAAATTGCGATCGGCAACCACATCACCCAAGTTCAAAAAGTGTTCCAAGGAATCTTTAACTTGGAGCCTGAATTCAAGGCCGATGGATCGCAGTTTGACCAACTGCTCGCAAGTGATGAAACCTTTACGGCTGGGGAACTCGTCGGCAAAGCGCTCTTCGTTCCCGGGCACACGCCAGCATGCGTGGCTTACCAGTTCGGTGACGCCGTCTTCGTTGGAGACACCATGTTCATGCCCGACGTCGGCACTGCCCGCTGCGACTTTCCAGGCGGTGACGCACGAACGCTTTACGCATCAACCCGAAAAATTTTGAGTTTGCCCCCTGCAACACGCCTTTTCATGTGCCACGACTATCCTCCAAACGAAAGACCTGTAGCCTTTGAAACCACTGTCGCAGAACAAAAAGCAAACAACATCCACGTTCATGATGGAATTTCAGAGGCGCAATTCGTTGAGATGCGAACCAAACGTGATGCTGGATTAGACATGCCCGCGCTCATTCTTCCCGCCGTTCAGATCAATATTCGCGCCGGAGAGATGCCCCCTCAAGAATCCAACGGTACGGCGTACCTCAAGATTCCAATCAACGCTCTTTAAAGACTTAAGGCCCCAGCAAACGGCCTGTAAAAAGCAGCCTCACCGTTCTTACTGTCAAAAACAAAGTGACGGCGGTTGAAATACCCACTGCAACCAGCGCCACCGCTAAGGGCCATCCTCCGGTGTGCACTGAATGCACCGCAGCCCCCGCTAAAGCCGCAATGGGAAATGAGAACGACCAGAACCCAGAGCTAAAAGGAGTTTCTGTCCAATAGCGCCAACGTGTCAGAACGGCTAACACGGGGCCGCTGGCGATTCCTAAAATCACCATCATGGCGTCAGGCGGCAAGTTAGGCCAAAGCGTAAGCGCAGACAAAGCGCCCACAGCGGCGGGTGCCATTTCCAATCCTAAGGTGGGTCGCAATGCCAGAGGCAAGGGCCCAGAGAAAAGGCGGTGAAGAATACGAATTTCTAACAAGGCCCATGCGCCCACGCCCATCCCAAAAAGCAGAGCTGCCCAACCATGCAAGCCAAAAGACTCCAGCGCGATTGCACCCACAAAACCGCCAGGAACCGTAGGCAAATACAAAGCAGGCGTTATGAACTCGGCTGGAGTTTTACCCGTTGAAATATCGGCAACCACGTGCCATGCCATCACCGCTTGCAAAAAAAGCACGACGATAGCCAATGGGAAAAGCCACCCAGAAAGCGATGGCCAGTGAGTATTCAACAGCGCTAAAGCTAACATCAATGAGACAGGAATCAAAGCCATCAAAGCGCCTTGAACCGGATGAGACCACTCTTGTTTGCCCGCATGTGGATACAAAGCTAATTTAGCAAGCCATAAGCACAATAAAAAAGCCAGTAAAGCCAAAGCAACAAAAAACAACCCATCGGCAATGGGCGCAGACACATCCCAACTGGCAAAACCCAGTCGTCCCCACGCGCCCGACAAACCCATCAGCCCAAGAGGGATGCCAAACAGAGACGCTTGAATACGAACAAGCGTGGGACGCACTGTTTTAACTTCAGTTGGGGTCATTGGGTTTCCGATTTCATTTCAAGAAAGTCCTGGGCTGCTGCAACTGTCGATGTCGGGTCTTCTTCATGGCCTACATGCCCTAGCTTATCGAACATCACTAAACGACTCTTGGCAATATCGCTATGAAACCGTTGCGCATTGTCGGGTGGTATGAGTCGGTCTAGGCCTCCCCAGATAATCAACGTTGGTTGCTTTATGTCTTTGATTTGTGTCTCAAACTCACCAGGTCTGTTTTGTGTAAAACGCGCAGCCAAGGCCTGTCGATTGCCCGCGCGAAGCGCAAGCTCGTAGTAGCGATCAATCAACTCGGCGTTGATCTTGGTCGGGTCAGCGTAAACATTTCGCAAACTTGATTCGATGACGGAGCGCGGGAGAACGTGGCCCATCAAGCCACTAAGCATGGGGATCTGTGCCAATTTGAACCCGAGCGGCACCGAAGTAGCGGTTGTGGAATAACCAGCCGAGTCAATCAGAACCAACTTGCCAACCCGATCTGGATAATCCACCGCGGTCTTCCAAGCAACATAGCCACCCAATGAATTACCCACCAGCGCGGCACGTTGTATTTTCAAAGCATCCATCAGAGATGCCACAAAGCGTGAATACACCTGCATCCGGTAGTCGCCATCTGCGGTTGGCCCTGTCAATCCAAAACCTGGCAAATCAACGCGAATCACCCGATGCTTTTCTTTTAACGCTTGAGTCCAACCATCCCATGTGTGCAAACTAGACGAGGTTCCGTGTATCAAGATAAGTGGCATGGGGTCATCACGCAGCCCCTCGTCTCGAAAGTGAACTTTCATCCCGTCAACCAATACAAATTGAGAAGGCGGCTGCGCCCAGCGCCGTGACAAATCTTCTGCTGATCGATCAGGGGCCCAAATAGAGGCAATGCCGCCAATAGCAATGACAAATGCTACGAAAAGCACAAGACCGAAAACTTTGATTTTTTTCATGGACTCTTTTAGAAGTGATTAACCAGTTTAGCGAGTCTTCCTTTCTCAGTGGAGTCCCTGTGGTATTGCACCAATTGAAAAAGCCTGCCGTTTTAAAGCAGGCTTGTCGAATTATTGACCGATTAGATCTAGAACTTCGCAAGTATTCCGACTGTGAAAGAACTGTTGTCGTTCCCAGTTATGCCTGCAACGGTGTTGTACATCGTCCACCCCACACGGAAGTCAACCTTATCGCTGATTTTTCCATCGTAACCAACCCCATACAGCAATCCTGTTCCGCTTGTCGTAGCACTGGCGGCACCAGAAGTAATACCTGTCAATAAGGTAACTTCATTTTTCACGCTAAGAGAGTGCCCACCAATCCTTGCAAACAAACCATTTGCGCCAGAAGAAACGCTTGGGCGAACTAAGACTGAATAGTCAACTCCAGAGGTTAGCAAAGTTGAAGTTCCTGTGTATGCAACTGCAGTTCGGCTCACACCAGAAAATGTAGCACTTGCGGTACTGCTATAAATATAAGCAACTTCAGCTCCAAAATTTTCATTGATATTTAAACCGGCAAAGTACCTGCCAATAGAAAAGCCTGTATCTTGAACACTCGATGCAGAACCACCAACGGCATTGACAAGAACACTTGCCACAGTAGTTTGATCCTTGAAAGAAACACGACCAAATTCAACACCAACATACGGCTTAAGACTGTTTGCGTCTTGAGCTGATGCAAGTGTCGAAAAAGTCCCAGCGACCAATAGCGAAATGAGAGGGA
>JBAXOC010000034.1:0-10026 GCA_037133455.1 Comamonadaceae bacterium
CGCTCTACAACCCAGTCAATCTGCGCTTTCGGGAAGGCTTTAAGAATGTCTTGTACAGCGGGCATGCTGTGCACCACATCCCCCAAGGAAGATAACTTGACGATCAATACTTTCATTGCTGAAGTCTTAATGCGCAGATTGCTCAAACTGCGCGTCAGGCTTAACGGCTCGTAACAAGTTCAGCATGATTTTTTGAATCCGCTCGAGTGCCTCTGGGGTATGGCCTTCAAAACGCAAAACTAAAACGGGCGTCGTGTTGGAAGCTCTTACCAAACCAAAGCCGTCTGGCCAGTCCACGCGCAAACCATCAATGGTGGTCACGACGGCGGGCGCATCGAAATGCGATAGCGCGACCAACTTTTCCACCAAGGCGTGTGGCTCCCCTTCGGCGCAGGGAACATTCAGTTCTGGAGTCGAGAAGCTGGTTGGAAGCGCATGGAGCAATGCGTTGGAATCAGCCACCTTGCTGACAATTTCTAAAAGACGGCAACCCGCGTACGTTCCATCGTCAAAACCAAACCACCGTTCTTTAAAAAAGATGTGGCCACTCATCTCGCCGCCCAAAGGGGAATTCAACTCGCGCATTTTGGCTTTGATCAATGAATGTCCCGTTTTGAACATCAAAGGCACGCCGCCAGCGGCTTTGATAGCAGGGGCTAGGCGCTGAGAACACTTCACGTCAAACAAAATAGTGCCACCAGGAACGCGAGACAACACGTCTTGTGCAAACAAAATCATTTGCCGGTCGGGGTAAATGTTGCTGCCGTCGCGGGTCACAATTCCGAGGCGATCCCCATCGCCATCAAAGGCCAAGCCTAACTCGGCATCACTGGTTTGCAAAGCATGAATCAGGTCGCGCAGATTTTCAGGCTTGCTCGGATCAGGGTGGTGGTTAGGGAAATTGCCGTCGACCTCGCTGTAGAGCTCAATCACTTCGCAGCCAATAGAACGCAATATGTCGGGTGCCGATGCCCCGGCTACCCCGTTGCCAGAATCGACGACAATTTTGATGGGGCGCTGAAGGTGAATATCACTTTGAATGCGATCTTGGTAAGCAGGCCTGACATCAGCATTGCTTCTGCTACCGCCAGCTTTTAGCGTCCAAGTCGCATCGACCATCATGTGCCGCAAGGCTTGGATATCGTCTCCAAAGATTGCGCGACCACCCATCACCATTTTGAAACCGTTGTAATCCCGCGGGTTATGGCTTCCTGTCACCTGAATTCCACTGGTGCACAGCGTATTCGCCGCAAAGTACAACATCGGCGTAGTAACCATGCCCACATCAATGACCTCGATGCCAGCTTCTTCTAATCCACGCATCAGCGCGTTAGCCAGCGACGGGCCGCTTAAGCGGCCATCCCGGCCTACGGCAACCTTTTTTTCACCTTGAAGCAATGCTTGCGTCCCAAAGGCCCGGCCCAATCGAAGTGCGACGTCCTCATTAACCGTTACGGGTACGATACCGCGAATATCGTAGGCTTTGAAGATACTGGGAGGGATAGTCATTTTTTAGTAGCAAGGGCAGAGCCCTGGTTGGTTCTGCCATTGTAAAAGCCTTCAGATCAAGGGTGAAAGCGGCGTCCATTCCAGTACCATCTCCAACCAACCCCACATGAAACGCAAAAAATGATGCCCTCTCAATACATAGCAGTCAAAACCACGTTTCAAAGCCCGCTCGGGCTTATGACCCTGGCTGCCAATGACAAAGGTTTAGTCGGGGTCTGGTTTGACGGACAAAAACACCAACCCGACCTGGCTGCTTGGGCCATGGTGAACAACCATCCTGTTTTAGACCAAGCCAAGGCTGCGCTCCAAGCCTATTTTTCTGGTCAAAGCAAAGATTGGAAATTAGCCATTGACGAAACTATAGGCACAGATTTTCAACGCCAAGTTTGGAATCAACTTCGCACCATACCCACTGGAAAAACTGCAAGTTATGCGGACATCGCCCATGCCATTGGACGTCCAAAAGCGGTTCGCGCCGTAGGGGCCGCTGTGGGGCGAAATCCCTTGAGTATTGTGACCCCCTGTCACCGCGTGATTGGAAGTAACGGGGCATTGACGGGGTACGCAGGGGGAATAGAACGTAAGATCGCACTTCTGAAATTAGAAAGTGCTTTGTGAACCCCACTGTCTCTCGACCAACTCCTTGGATCCCTGAATTTGTTTTACTCGCCGCCATCTGGGGGGCTTCTTTTTTATTCACGCGCATTGGTACGGTAGAGTTTGGAGTGTGGGCCACAGCAGGTCTTCGGGTTGTCATTGCAACCTTATTTCTGCTGCCCATTCTTTTGATTCGCGGGCACAGCCAGTCCTTAAGAGAGCACTGGAAATTGGTTTTACTTGTCGGCCTTACCAATTCCGCCATTCCCTTTGTCTGCTTTAGCTTTGCTCTACAGTCCATCACCGTGGGCCTTTCTTCACTGTTAAATGCCACAGTGCCCTTGTTTGGCGCAGTGATCGCATGGGTATGGCTGAGCGACCGGCCCAGCGGATCCCGCATGCTCGGTCTAGCGATTGGATTTTTAGGCGTTGCAATGTTGGCTTGGGACAAAGCCAGCTTCAAACCCGATGCATCCGGCTTATCCAGCGGATGGGGCGTTTTAGCGTGTCTTTTTGCTTGTATTTGCTACGGTATCTCAGCGAGTTTCACCAAAAAATTCCTCGGTGGGTTACCGTCCTTGGTGTCGTCAACGGGCAGTCAACTGGGCGCAGCCCTAGCGCTACTGCCGCTCACCATTTTTTATTGGCCAAGCCAGGCAGTGTCGATGAAAGCCTGGGGGGCAGTGATCACTTTAGGCGTGGTCTGTACGGGGTTTGCCTATATTCTTTTCTTTCGTCTCATCGAGCGGGCGGGTCCAGCCAAAGCCTTATCCGTCACGTTCGCGATCCCCGTTTTTGCCGTTCTCTATGGTGTGATTCTGCTAGGGGAAACAGTGACGCCTTGGATGGTGGGCTGTGGTTTAGTGATCGTGCTGGGAACGACTCTGTCCACTGGGTTATTGAAATTCTCTAGTCTTGGATTGTCTAGATAAGCAATATCGCCCGAAAGTCATTCACATTGGTATGCGTGGGCCCTGTGACTAATGAATCGCCTATTCGCTCAAAAAAAGTATGCGCATCATTGGTGTCTAGAAACTCTACCGGATCCATGTTCAAAGACCGCGCACGCTCCAATGTTTGCGGATCAACGTAAGCACCTGCAACTTCTTCTTGGCCGTCAACACCGTCAGTATCCGCGGCCAATGCGTGTATGCCGGGCGTACCGCGAAGTGCCAAAGCCAAGGCCAACAAGAACTCGACATTTCGGCCTCCCCTGCCCTTGCCTTGAACGGTCACCGTCGTCTCCCCCCCGGAGAGCAAGACGCAGGGCTTAGAAAATGGCATTTCAGTGCGAGCGCACTGCAATGCAATCGCAGCCAAAACTTTCCCTACTTCGCGTGATTCCCCTTCAATCGCATCACTCAGAATATAAGCGTTCAATCCCGCAGCACGGGCCACTTCAGCGGCGGCCTCTAAGGCCATTTGCGGTGTGGCAATGAGACGGCTTTCAGAGCGCGACATCCGCGCATCTGCAGGTTTCATTGACTCGCCAGAGCCGCTTTCTAAAACATGGCTTGCAAATGCAGGAAGCTCAATCGCATACCTGCGAACAATCGCCAAGGCATCTGCACAGGTCGTTGGGTCCGCAACGGTTGGGCCGGACGCAATATCAATAGGATCATCCCCAGGAACGTCTGACAACAACAAGGTCAGGACTCGCGCAGGAAAGCAAGCAGCCGCTAAACGGCCGCCTTTGATCGCGGATAGATGTCGGCGTACGCAATTCATCTCTGAAATCGATGCGCCTGACTTCAACAAAGCCACATTAATAGCTTGTTTATCTTCAAGGCTGATGCCTTCCAGTGGCAAAGGCATCAGTGCCGAACCCCCGCCAGAGATCAGGCACAAAACCAAATCGTCTTCAGTTAAATTTTGAACGCGTTTCAGGATCGCTATCGCAGCATTTAAACCATTGGCATCTGGAACGGGGTGCGATGCTTCTACGATGTCGATATATTTGCAATCCACCCCATATCCATAACGCGTTACTACCAAGCCTTCTAAAGGCCCTGCCCAGTGGTCTTCCACCGCCCGGGCCATAGCAGCCGAGGCCTTTCCTGCACCGATCACGATAAGCCTGCCCTGGGGTGGCGAAGGCAAATGCGCAGGTACACACAAAGCGGGTTGGGCGCTGGCGACGGCAGCGCGGAACATGTCGCGTAAAAGTGATTTAGCTTCGCTAGCGTTCAGTCGGGCGCGCATCATGGCTTGTTGAAACCTTGGCTTAAAGATTAGCGCACTTGCCACCCTCTGCCAATCCAAAATGGGCGGCGACTCCGTCTAATACGAGCATCCCCATCGCAGTACGAACCTCCCCGGTTGCACTCCCAATATGGGGCAACAAAGTGGTTCGCTCTAATGCCAACCAGCGTGGGTCAATGTGCGGTTCATTGCGATAGACATCCATGGCCACGCCACCGAGTCTGCCCGTTGCAGCATGGGCAAAGAATGCCTCTTCATCGACCAGATCACCGCGGGCCACGTTAACTACCATCGCTTGATCCGGCAACAAGGCCAATCGCGCTGCATTGATAGAGCCGCGCAACTCAGCTGAAGCAGGGGCACAAATACAAAAAATATCGCTGTGCGCCATTAAACCGTCAAGCGTTGGATGGAATTGTGCGCCCAATGACTTTTCTGGAGGCAAGGCAGATCGATTGTGGTAATGAATCGACAGGCCAAAGGGCCGGGCTCGCTCAGCTACGGCCTGACCTATGCGTCCCATCCCAAAAATCCCCAGTCGCAAACCTTGCAAAGACCGTCCCAGCATAGACTTAGGCGCCCAACGCCCCCATCGCCGTTCCCGAAGGATTTTTTCAATACCACTGGTATCACGCGCGGCCGCAATGATCAAAAACAAAGTCAGATCTGCAACCGCTTGCGTAAGCACATCAGGGGTATGAAAAACTTTCAGCCCACGTTTTGAAGCCGCTTGCAAATCTACATGGTCGGTTCCCACCGAATAGGTTCCGATTACTTTGATCGAATCGGGCAGTGCAGCAATCGTTTCCGCGCTGAGCTTATCGCCTGGCATCACGATCAAAGCATCCATGCTCTGCACATTTTTCAATAATGCGTCGCCAATCGCAACGTCTTCACGCCAAATGGTGAGATCAAATAATTGCTGTGCACGCTCTATCACGGCATCAGGGGGGACCCCCGTCATAAGCAGGCGAGGTTTCGTAGCTTTTAATCCAAGGTTCATTTCTTTTTACTGCGTTTTTTACTGATATCCGTTGACCATTGCGAGCGAGCACCTTTGGCGGGCGGGCTCATGAATGCATCGCCCAAATTACCCGGCCCAGGTTCAGGAATAGGACGCCCGCTGTCGCGCCACTCTACTGCGGCTGCAAACCCATACGTTTCAGCATAACGTTTAAACCAAAGGCCTTCTGGAGAATGGCGTGTAATACCATCGAAAACAGTGGCAAACATCTGCGTTTGCTCCAGCCCCATTGCATCGATGGCTTGGTTGATTACAAGCTTGAGCATCATGAGTTGATTTTTAGGAACACCCGCAATTCGGTCTGCTAATTTTTTTACAGTTGCATCCAGTTTTGCCAGCGGCGCCACTTCCGTGGCCAATCCCCACTCATATGCTTGCTTGCCCGTAATCAAATCACCTGTGAGCATCAATCGCTTGGCCCGCATCGCACCCAAACGGTAAACCCACATCGCCGGACTTGGGCAACCCCAAACCCGCACCGGCATATAGCCAATTCGGGCTTTATCCTCCATCACAATAAAGTCGCAACAGGTAGCGATATCACTGCCCCCAGCAGCGGCATAGCCATGAACTCTGGCAATCGTAGGCTTATAGGAACGCCACAGGCTCATGAAGTCTTCGGTATTTTTCTTCATGAACTTATAGTCCAGCATCGGGTCCCACGGCATGGGCTGAGTGATGATGTTGGTGGGGTCGCCTTCCGCGTAGTGCTTGAGGTCATAGCCTGCGCAAAAAGCATCGCCAGCACCACGCACGACGATCACATGCACCCGATCATCGGCGTTCGCTGCGTCAACCGCTTGGCGAATTTCGCCAGGCATGTCATCATTAATCGCGTTCAACCGTTCCGGGCGGTTGAGCGTGATCGTTGCGATACGCCCGTCGACGGCGATTTTGAGGGTGGAGTAGTTTTTGTCGGCCTTCTTACTGGCAAGCCGATCACCTAGAACTACTTTTTTGCTGGCCGCTTTGGGCTTAGATTTCGCTGAGGCAATTGATTTTTTGGATACGGTGGCCATCGTAGTCTCCATTACAAAGGTAGCAAAATTCTGCCACCGTTAAAGAACAACTACTTTGTACCACGCTTATCGCAGCGCCTAGAAAACGGCTATTCGATGGATGCGCTTTTACTGGACTCCACCATCTGGATGTAATTGGACAAAAGAATCACGCGATCTTTGGTGATGCTGCCCATTTTTCTGATGCCCTGAATCGGATTAGAGATTCCCGCTTGTACTTTGGAGAAAATAGTCTGCATTAACCGTATTTCTGCATCCCTTTGGTGTGCCCATTGCTTTTGGGATTTACGCAAAGCGGTTTGCTCATCGTCTGACAGCAGCTTCATAAGAGCGTTGTACTTAGACATCAACTCGACGTCCCACAACTTCTCTGACTGAAATGTGCAGGCAGCGACTCCGGGCAATGTGGGTTTTTTAGCGATGCATTCTTCTAAAATTTTATCGATAGGCCCGTCGGCGGCCCATGAAACTTGCCCTAAAAGTCCAGACAAAGCGGCGATGATGATTGCAAATTTTTTAAGCATACAATTTATGGATTCAATTCAAGTATTACGTTTCTGTCATTTACTATACCTTGGCTTGAAAAAATTTAAGTGACTTTCAATGCAAAATTACAAAAAAATAACCCATGGACCAAACTGAGATATTCATCGTCGCGTTCTTGACAGTTTTGCTGCTTTTACTGACGTCAATAGCTGTTTACATTCACAGGGTTGGATTGCGTGCCCAACAAAAATTCATTAGTGAACTGCAGCAATCACTGCCCCGGATTTCGATTGATTCCAGTCGCAGCCAAACCAAGCACTTTTTTATTCCAAACCACTACGCAATTTTTCAGATCAGTAGCCGGTCTTTTTTGATTGTTTTTGGGCCTTTGGAGGTCATTGAAAACACAGATGGGTTGCCCTATGGAAAGGTCATTCATAAGAAGCTTCATAGCAAGTACAGCACCGATGATTTCAATGCCATAGCCGCCCTGGTTGCCGGAAAAAGCACAGTCCCTGATGCAGATGAAATTCGCAAAATAACCTCGCCTTAGGTCCGCTACAGAGCCGTGGTTAGGCCTTTTCCCGTGCCGGCCAAAGTACACTGGCGATCGCGACCATCACGAACACCATGGCCATCCAGTCTTGCCAATGCGGCATTTCTGCCGTGATGACCGTTGCGCTGAGCGTGCCCACTAAAGGAATCGCCATCAAGCTCATGGTACTGGTGGAGGCTGGCAAGTCGCGCGCTATGCCAAACCAGATCAACTGCGCAAATCCGTAATTAATGAATACACCATAGGCCAAGCTGCCCCACATCACGGGGGAAAACGCACTGGGACGCGGGAGTGGCTCTAGGGAAAGCGCGAGTGCCCAGACTACGAAGCTGCCAAGCAGCAGCATCCAGACCGTAACCACCAACGGCGAGAGAGTGAGATGTACACGCCGAAACAACAGCGTGCCTAGCGCCCACGAGATTGCGCCGCCCAGCATCCAAGCGACGCCGGTGGGTCGCCCCGATAGGCCTTGAATTTCGTGCCACAACAATAGTCCAATGGCAAAACCTACACACAGCATCGCCAAACGCAAGCGCGCAGTGATACGCTCACCAAAAAAGACCGCCCCGATCAGCACCGTAAAAATCGGCATCGTAAAGCCCAGGATCGCAGCGCGTCCTGAGGCTAATTCCTGTACCCCGAAGATGGACATGATGTGCCAGCCCAGCACGTTGGGCAAGCCGAGCACTGCGATGGACAGCCACTCGCGCCCAACTGGACGCATGCGTTCGCCCCGAAGCGCCACGTAAACAAAAAGCCAAATCGCACCCAACAACATGGTGCTGGCGCGAAAGTAGAGCGGACTGATCTGCTGAAGTGAAAGCTTCATCATCGGCCAGTTGACACCCCACATCAACGTGAGAGCCACCAGCGCCACAAGTTGGCGACGTGAAATCACAGGGAAACAGACAAAGAATTCATACGCATGTCGGAAAGTATGACATGGGTTGAGATTTAGCGATCAAACGCAGCCATGACAAAATGCAGCTTTTAAACAGAAAGTAACTATGTCCCTCTCAATGTACCAAGCCAGTGTGCCGCGTATTGTCAACATGTTGACTAATCTAAGCCAACTGCTGGATAAGACCCAAGTCCACATTGAAAGCAAGAAATGGAATGAGTCTGCCCTGACACAGTTTCGTCTTTACCCCGACATGTTGCCTATGTCACGTCAAGTTCAAATTGCTTGTGATACCGCCAAGGGCGTTGTCGCTAGGCTTGCAGGTGTAGATATCCCTGTTTACGAAGACAACGAAGTGACCCTGTCTGATTTAAAACAGCGAATTGCTAAGACTATGGCGTTTGTCGAAGGCTTCAAGCCAGCGCAGATTGATGGAACGGAAGACAAGGACATCATCACCAAGCGCGGTGACGTAGAAACCCATTACAAGGGCATGCAGTTTTTACTTAACCACGCTATGCCCAATATCTATTTTCACGTCACTACTGTTTACACCATCTTGCGTCACAACGGCATAGAAATCGGCAAGCGCGACTACTTGGGTAAGGTTTGATCTGATGCGCTCTTGCCCGTGCCGTTAAGCGGCAGGGCAAGTACGCAGACCTCAATAAATTGCATTTAGGGAAATGCACTTTAATGAGTTCGCAAAAAAACTACTCACCACAGAAATGGGCGACCACCCCAAATTCACAAATTCGTCATTTCAAACTACATTTGTAGTCAAATTTATTTTTTGAGAATTTATGGGACTACCCGTTCGAATCGACAGCGATCTTTACCATCAAGCTAAATCACACGCTCATGCCGAGCGTAGAACCATTTCTGGACAAATTGAGTTTTGGGCCATGATTGGCAAGGCAGCATTGGTCTACGCCATCCTCTGCTTCTTGGGTCACATCAGAACTTTTACCTAGAACTTAAACGATAGATTTTGAAGGCTCAGGCAGCGCAGAAGGCGACGATCTGCAAGTCGGGTGGGTAAGATCGATTTGCTTGGTGAGAGGCTAATGACACTCCGCATGCCTTTATAGGGTTTCCCCTAATATGCGCCCATAATATTTGAATCCTTAATGATATTGTCAATTTTGACAAATTTAACAAGGATTAGCGCCATGAGCAAACACACTCACCATGCAGATGCTGCAAAACATTTGGAAGCCGCTGCCCACCACCACCATGCTGCACACAAGGCACACCAAGCGGGAGACGATCATGTTGCGTCCCACCATGCGCATATGGCTCACGGACACAAACTTCAAGCCATTGAACACCACGAGCATGCAACAAAGCACCACGCAAAACACCACTCAACACACCACCCAGAGCACCCTCAACACGGCAAACACAAATAAGGTAGATCCTTGCTTCAAAACAGTCACACCTGCGCACGCGCAGGTGTCATGTGAAAGATAGTTCGAAATTGCAGACCGAAGTAACCTAGTCAGCGTCACTTTCATCATTTGCGTTGTGTAACTAAGCCAAAAACACCAACAGCAAAAGTCACAACCTTAGAAACAGCAAGTAAAAAGCTGAAGTCATAAAAAGCCATGCAATGAGATTGCTTCTTGTATTCATCCCCAAATCGGTACAGTCAAGGATTTTTCTTGCATGATGGCGTGGAGCTTCTTAAGGAGAGTGCCCTGTCGCCGGATCGATTGCTTGGTTCATGTTG
>JBAXOC010000035.1:0-9987 GCA_037133455.1 Comamonadaceae bacterium
CCCTATATCAGCGTATTGACCGACCCCACCATGGGCGGAGTCAGCGCCGGTTTTGCATTTTTAGGTGACGTAGTTATCGCAGAACCCAAAGCCTTGATCGGCTTTGCTGGCCCCAGGGTAATTGAATCCACCGTTCGCGTCACTCTGCCAGAGGGCTTTCAACGCGCCGAGTTTTTACAAACCAAAGGCGCAGTTGACTTGATATGCGACCGCCGTGAACTACGCAAAACTATCGCTGACACCTTGGCCATGCTGACACGCCAATCCAGCGACGCGGTGATTTAAAAAGCCCTTGCGTTAGACGGCAACAGCCATCACCGCGAAGCCTTGCAGCGCGTTAAGAAGTAGGGCAACAATCTGTAAGGCCAGCAAGAGCGCCAGCGGAGAGAGGTCGATACCGCCAAACAGGGGCAAAACGCGGCGCACCGGCGCCAACCACGGCGCAACCAAGCGATCTAACCACTCCGCCATGCTCGAGCGCGTTTGCACCCAAGATAACAGCGCCGATATTAAGACCAAGCCCGTGAGCGTTGACAGCCCGATGCGAACCACTCCAAACACAGCCAAGACCACCACCACACCCATGTTTTGTACCGCGCCTTGCAACAACCACAAAATCGAAAACTGAGCCAACTCCAGTAAAAACGCAGCCGCCAAGCTCGCAGTGTCCACGAGACCCATGGTCGGCAACACTTTTCGCAGTGGCAAAACGATCCAATCGGTCAGCGAAAAAATAAACGGCCCCAAGGGGTTACCTGCCCGCGCAGACATGGGAATTCTCTGAAACTGCATGTACAGCCGAAGCAAGCAAGCGCCGCTGACCAAACCAACGGCCACATCGAGCAGCAAAGAAATAATTTGATAAAGCATGGTGTTTGAAGTCTCAAAAGTGAGCAGTGGATCATAGTCGCTGCAAGCCTCTTAGAATCTAGGGTTACATCCTGATTGCCATTGAGAAAAATACATGTCTGACGCCACCCACGCTGCCCCCGCTCCCCAAGACGAAAACCAACTGATTCTTGAACGCCGGGAAAAACTCAACGCCATCCGCAAAGAACAAGCCGACGGCAAAGGTGTGGCGTTTCCCAATGATTTTTCGCCCAGCCACAAGGCTGCGGAGTTATTCGAGGCGTTTGATGACAAGACTCCAGAAGCACTCGCTGAATTAGCCGTCAAGGTCAAAGTCGCGGGCCGCATGATGCTCAAACGGGTCATGGGCAAAGCCAGCTTTTGCACACTCCAAGACGCATCCTTCGGAAGTAGCGGTGGGCGTATCCAAATCTACGTCAAAGGCGAAGAAATTGGAGAAGAACTTTACGCCTCTTTTAAACACTGGGACCTCGGCGATATCGTGGCCGCCGAAGGCACGGTTTTTAAAACCAAAACGGGTGAACTCTCGCTGCATGCGACCAAGGTTCGCTTGTTAACCAAAAGCCTGCGTCCCATGCCCGATAAGTTTCACGGCATCAGCGACCAAGAAGTCAAATACCGCCAGCGCTATATCGATTTAATGACCGACGAAGACACGCGCAAACGTTTTGTCGCAAGAAGCAAAGCCGTCAGCGGACTGCGTGACTTCATGGTGCAACACGGCTTCTTAGAAGTCGAAACGCCCATGCTGCACCCGATCCCCGGCGGAGCCAACGCCAAGCCATTTACCACCCACCACAATGCGTTAGACCAACAAATGTTCCTGCGGATTGCGCCGGAGCTGTACCTCAAGCGTCTTATCGTTGGCGGGTTTGACCGGGTGTTTGAGATCAACCGAAACTTCCGCAATGAAGGCATCTCGGTGCGCCACAATCCCGAATTCACCATGATGGAGTTCTACGCGGCCTACTGGAACTACCAAGACCTCATGGTCTTTACCGAGGAACTGGTTCGGGACGCGGCCCTCAAAGCCACCGGCTCGCTACAAATGAGTTACGGTGGCAAACCGGTGGATTTGGCGCAGCCCTTTGAACGCCTCACCATTGTGCAAGCCATCCAAAAATTTACTGAAGCGGGTGAGAATGTTTTTGATATCGGATGGTTAACACAAGCATTGCGCAAGCTCGGTTTAACCGACGCCAAAAATCAACTATCCACGCGCAGCCTTGCCAGTCTGCAGGTTTTGTACTTTGAAGAAACCGTAGAAGACAAACTCTGGCAACCTACGTTTATTTGCGAACACCCAGTTGAAATTTCTCCCTTGGCCCGCGCCAGTGACACCCACCCCGAGGTCACCGAGCGCTTTGAGCTCTACATCACGGGGCGCGAGTTTGGTAACGGCTTTAGTGAGCTCAACGACGCCCAAGACCAAGCGGCCCGTTTTCACGCCCAAGTCGCCGCAAAAGACAGTGGCGATGACGAAGCCATGTTCTTTGACCACGACTTTGTCCGCGCCTTGGAATACGGAATGCCCCCTACCGGCGGCTGCGGCATCGGCATTGACCGATTGATGATGCTGCTCACCGACAGCGCCAGTATTCGCGACGTGATCTTGTTCCCTGCCCTGCGGCGCGAACTCTAAACGCCATGGCCCTCGCGCCAGCGCCGGTTTCTCTGCGGTACTTGCAAGGCTACCCGCAGGAAACGCAAGACCAAGTTCGCGAGATGCTCGCGGCCCAGCGGGCAAGTGACTGGCTTTTAGCGAAATACCCCAAGAGCCACGGCATACGCACCGACCGAGCGCTGTACACCTACGCGCAAGACCTTAAACAAAGCGCCTTGCGCAGCACCGAGCCCATTAGTAAGGTCGCTTACGACAGCAAACTGCATGTCATTCAAAACGCCCTGGGAACGCACACAACCATCTCCCGCGTACAAGGTTCTCGCCTGAAAAGCAAACGCGAGTTACGTATCGCCAGTTTGTTTAAAGACACCCCCATCGAGTTTCTCAAAATGATCGTCGTCCATGAACTCGCCCACCTGCGCGAACGCGGTCACGACAAAGCCTTTTACCAACTCTGCATCCACATGGAGCCGGCTTACCACCAGCTTGAGTTTGAGGTACGCGTTTACCTGACCCATTTGGAAGCTTCGGGGGAACGCTTGTGGGCGGAATAAGACCGACTTTGATTTATTAGCCAAAATGACCCTTACATACTACAATTTACAAATTAAAACTTGAAGCTTGGATTTGTAAATGCTGGCACGAGATGCAGAAAAAACCTTAATTCGACTGGCTAAAAGCTTCCCCATCGTCGCCATAACAGGGCCACGGCAGGCTGGCAAAACAACACTGGCAAAAGCAGTTTTCAAAGGCAAGCCCTACGTAAGCCTGGAAAATCCGGACGAACGCGAATTTGCACAAAACGACCCGAAGCGCTTTTTAGCACGTTTTCCGAATGGCGCGGTGTTAGACGAGGTGCAGCGTTGCCCATCATTGCTTTCATGGTTACAAGGTTTGGTGGATGAAAGAGGGGTCATGGGCGATTTTGTGCTCACAGGCTCAGCGCAGTTTGACCTTATTGAAGGTATCACCCAAACTCTGGCGGGTCGGGTTGGGCGGGTTGAGTTGCTCCCATTAAGCTCAAGGGAACTAAAAGCTGCAAACCAACTACCGAACTCGCTGAGCCAAATGCTCATACAAGGCGGATATCCCGCACTCTATGATAGAAAAATCATTACGCAAGACTGGTTTAGTAACTATGTTGCAACCTATGTGGAGCGCGATGTACGCCAATTAATCTCCGTGCGTAATTTAAGTCAGTTTCAAACCTTCTTAAAAATGTGTGCCTCTAGGACAGGGCAACTTATTAACTTGACTTCACTCGGTGCAGATTGCGGAATCAGCGCGGTCACGGCAAAACAATGGCTGAGTGTTCTCGAGACCAGTTATATCGTGACTCTGCTTAGACCTCACCACAGCAATTTTGGAAAACGTTTGGTCAAAACGCCCAAAATCTATTTCTTAGATTCTGGCCTAGCTGCATGGCTCATGGGCATCAGATCGGCAGAGACACTCGAAACCCATGCCGCTAGGGGCGCACTATTTGAATCGTGGGTTGTCAGTGAACTCTATAAAAAGCGACTGAATGCGGGGCTTCCCATAGACCTGTTTTTTTGGCGCGACAACACAGGAAACGAAGTAGACCTCATCGTAGAAAATGAAAAAGGTTTACAACCAATAGAAATTAAATCTGGAAGTACCTACGCAAGCGACTGGTCACAAGGATTGAAAAAATGGCAAGCCCTTGCTCAAAATAGCAGCCTTGAACCCGCCATTCTTTATGGAGGCGAATCCACCTTTGAACGCGAAGGTCTTAAGGTCTGGGGTTGGCGAGATGTTGCTTTTGCATAGCGCACTAACAAAAACAATCCGACCGGTTAGGCCCCACTCAATGACGCTGCAATCGAGTTTTTTAGTGGCGTCAGACGCTGGCCAACACGGAGCATGGCCTTGCGCAGCAATTTGGCTGGAGGTGATTCTCTGGTGTAAATTCCCGTAATCAAACGCGTTATCAGAAAAAGCGGTCGGGTATTGCGGCGGTGCTGTTTTTCGTAGCGCTCTAGCAAATCCATATTCCCAATATCCACGCCAGCACGTTTTGCGTGGATGATCGCCTGGGAAAGCGATTCAACCCCTAAAAGACCAAAATTAAAACCGTGTGCCGTCACAGGATGCATACCGACAGCAGCGTCGCCAACGGTTGCGAATCGGTTGGCAACGAGTCGTTTGGGGTAGACCGATACCAAAGGATAAGCATGTTTGGTACTGACCAACTGCATTTTCCCGAGTCTTTTTTTGAATCTTCGCTCCACATCCTGCGAAAAATCCTGCGATGATTTTTGCATCAAGGCATCAGCTTCTGGGCTGGTCACGGTAATCACAACCGAGCTGCGGTGCATCTGGCTCACCGGATCTGGGTTCATAGGCAACAGGGCCAATGTCTGCCCGTAATCGAACCACTCCCATGCGATGTTGTCGTGGGAAACCTCATGGGTCATACAACATACGAGCATATTGCGACCGAAATCATGCATCTCTGCCGCAATACCCATCATTCGCCGCGATGTTGAAAACCGGTTGTCCGCCGCAACAATCAAACGTCCTTGGAGTTGGTCGCCATTGGCAAGCCTGACCCATCCGCCTTCTTCATTGGTTTCCACATGCACCACCTTTTGATTGGTCAAAATCGTGATGTCTTGGTTGGATTTGGCGCTGTCTGCGACGGCTTCGTAGGCCGCTTTGCGAATCAAATGGTTTGAAACAAGCCAGCCAAGCTCTTTGTGTTTACCCAGCTGGTGGGGGATCAGCATTTCAAAGTCAGAACTGCCATCCAAGATCTTTGCATCCTTAAGCTGAGAGATCTCTTGGCTCTCTATGCGCGACCACAAGCCTAAATCCTGCATGAGCTTGGCTGAATGTTGCGTCAACGCAATTTCACGGCCGTCAAATCCGGGGTTGGAAATATCATCGAGGGACTGTTGCTCGACCAAGGTTATTCGCAAACCTTGGCCGCTTAATGACTTGGCAAGACACAGTCCAGAGGGACCGGCTCCAACAATAATGATATCTGCATTCATAGTGAATTCGTCAGCTCACTGCGCGATGCGCCATTCCTAAACCGATCGGCTCCGGCGTTCGCAGCGTGATTCTTGTGAACAGTCGGTCGTATAGCGGGTCGCGTGGGATAGACATGGACAAAGGATCGTTGTTGAGTGAAAACGCCGCGTTCAGCGTTGCCCAATCGCTCTCCGATAAAACGCGCAATGCCTCAGGAATGATGATAGTTTTTTCTAGATGCATATGCTCCATGTAGAAAGAAAAATATGCTGCAAACTCGCTCTCGAAAATTTGTCGGCGTGAATCACCGAGTATTTCCCATGCCAATAGCAAGTGTTGGAGCTCTCTGACTTTTGCTTCACCATTGGCATGCTCTTGGTTCAGTCGTTGAATTAACTCGTCACACTGCTGGGAGCGTCTTGCAACGAGTGGGAAAAATAAAACTGTTTCTTTTTTATGGTGCTGCTTTTCTGGAACTTCGTCCACATAGAAAAGCATGGCCCTTAATATGTCAAAAAATAATTCTGGCTCGTCGTCTGGGCCGCGCTCAATCATCATCCGCATGGATTGCAGCATTGCAGCTAGCGAGGAATGCTCATCATTGATGATGCGTAAGCTGGCGTGATTCATAGCGTCTCCTGGTTCTAAGGAATGGTTTTTCTCATTTTCAGACTCGCCAAAATTTAGAACTTGATGTATGTCAACCCTCAGGCATATATCAAAACAGCCTGCGCTGAAGCTTATTGCCCCACTTTTAGTTGGCTGTAACGCCGTTATTTGTGTCACAAATATTACATTTTCAAGAATTAGGATGGGTCTCGATCTTTTAAAACCCTGAAGGGGAAAACCATGAACCATTCCAGCGAAGATGATTTGGTCCGCCGAATCCGGCTTGATTTATTGGATAGTTTTGACGAAGAGCTAGAAATGGAAGTCGAGGACCGGGCTTTTTCGACCGACGAGACCACCAATGCCACCGATGAATCACGCGCCGCCCGAACCAGCTATTTCCGTGAACTTTTTAGGCTCCAAGGTGAGTTAGTCAAGTTGCAAGACTGGGTCATCGCAACCGGCCATAAAGTGGTGGTTTTGTTTGAAGGCCGTGATGCAGCAGGCAAAGGCGGTGCCATCAAGCGCATCACCCAACGCCTGAACCCCCGGGTCTGCCGTGTTGCCGCACTGCCCGCGCCCAATGACCGTGAAAAAACCCAGTGGTACTTCCAACGCTACGTCTCTCACCTTCCCGCTGCGGGCGAAATCGTTCTTTTTGATAGAAGCTGGTACAACCGCGCAGGGGTAGAACGGGTCATGGGATTTTGTTCTGATGACCAGTACGAGGAATTTTTTCGTACTGTGCCTGAATTTGAAAAAATGCTCATCAGCTCAGGCATTCAACTGATTAAATACTGGTTCTCCATTTCGGATGAAGAACAACACTCCCGATTTTTAGGCCGTATCCACGACCCGCTCAAGCAATGGAAACTCAGCCCCATGGATTTGGAGTCGCGCAAGCGCTGGGAAGACTACACCGCCGCCAAAGAAGTCATGCTCGATAGAACCCACACGTCTGTGGCGCCATGGTGGATTGTTCAAGCCGTCGATAAAAAGAAAGCCCGCTTGAACTGCATCCACCACTTGCTGGAACAAATGCCCTACGAAGAAGTTCCCCACCAGCCGATTATTTTGCCTGCGCGTGTTCGCCATGAAGACTACATCCGCCAACAAGTCCCGTCGGAGATGTTTGTTCCTGAGATTTACTAATTTTTTTGCAATCGAAAAATTCGGGAAAGTTTCAACGTATTTTTCAACTGTGCCCATGGGGATTTCAGCCATTGAAACTCCTGGGGGGTTGTCTCTGGCTGGGGTATTGAAACTACCGCAACAGCACAATTTTCCTTATCAGCTGCGGCGGCTGATGTCGGTTCCTGCTCTTCATGTAATTCAGGAACGGGACCCACACAATTGACTTCCTTTAAGCCCATAGCTTGACTGATCCACTCGCAAACCTCAGAATTCCAATCTACAGGATGGCTTTGCCCTTGGACTGTAAAAATTTTTATATGGGGAACGTGTCTTTTCGTTTTTTGCGCTATTTCAGTGGGGCACAAGTTGCTGTGAGAGTTGTGAACCAGCAAAACTGGTCCATCAAAGCCTTTCATGAGTTGGTGAAAATGCATGCCAAGCAAATCAAATTCGTAATGCAAATCAAAATGTGCAGGTGACTGAACGTCCTTCACTGCACGAGGCTCTACTCCAAGCGCCTCTGCGCTAAAGCCCTTGTCTTTTTTTACCATGTCAAACTGCGTATACAAACCGTACAAAGATGACCAGTACAGGCTCAGTGAAACATCATTAAGAATCAGGCCGTGTATTTTCTTGCCCAGTTTCTTTGCCAGTTGCATAGCCAAAATCCCGCCCATGCTGGTCCCAACAAGAAAAAACTTTTTTCTTGTGACTGGTTTTTTTGTGAATACCGATTCAGCCAAAAAAACTTCAATATCGGCTAAATAAACCGACATTGCGTAGTTCATCGACGGGTGCAACGGGTCTGAGTCGCCTCGGCCGCAATAATCCAAACTGATCCAGCAGCAATTTTCGTGACTCTGTGCCATTGCCAACAAAGGCTCAAAGTTGGCTCGCGTCTCTAGAAGGCCTGGTAAACAAAGAAAGACTTTGGCTGCCGACAGATCTCCACAGACGGTATAGGCTAATTTTCGAGACCCGGTTTCGGTTTGAATCAGGTGGTGTTCAGAAATCGAAGGGGATCTAAACATGCATGACCTTTGTATGTATGAACCTATTTGACAACGTGCTTATTGCAAGTTGATGAAGCCCTTGCGGTGCAATTGTTCATTAGGCTGACACAAATAAATACTACAAAGCTCTTGGTGGATAGGACACCAGTTTCTCTCGTCAACCTTAACCCTTAGGAGCATTTCAATGACACAGCAACACCAGGAAAATCACCCGGAGATCGTCGGAGAATTTGAAGACGAATATGAAAACCTCTCCGAAAGCCACCGTATGGCGGCCTACCACTTTAACCAAGCAGCCAAAGAGCATGAACTAGCGGCATCGGCCTATGAAAGCGGCGATCAGACTGCGACTGACATGCACGCTTTCAGCGCCTATCGCCACCAACTCAATGCTGTGCAGTACGCTGAAATTGCAGTGATGGACGTCCAAGGATCCGACGAAATAGAAGACATCTAAAGGACCTAGGCGGTCATAAAAAACCGCCCAGTCCAACTCGTTGAAAAGGATTCAGCTGCGGTGTAAGTTGATAGGATCCAACATTTCTCCTTGTATCAATGCGATAGGCGAGCGCCAGTAAATGGCCACGTTATGAAAAGGGTCCAGCAAAATTTTGGCTGCCCAAGCCAAACCCCATGAAGGGCTGCGGATAAAAAACAGGTGAACGGTTCGGAGGCTCACGCCTGCAATCCCCAATGCCAACCACGCCAAGCCAACGTCGTGCCAATAGGCTTGGGTTCCAATGGCGGGTTTAATCAGGCCCCACACTTCAGGGCTCAACCAAAGAACCACGGGAATAGACAGCCAAATGCCGATCAAAATGGCTTTGCGCTGCATGTTGTACCCGACCTTGATGGATTCTTTGTGGGCATCAGAAACGCCATTGATCGCATCAAAAGTCCGGGGTTCAAAAAAGATGTGGCCTGACTGCCGCGTTACCATGCCCACAACCCAACCTACGATCCCGGCCAGTGCAGGGTCTACAAAAAGCAGTCCGTAGGCCACCAAAAAACTCACCGCACTGATCAAGTGCAATGTTTGATTAATCCGACTTTGGTGGTAGTAGCGATGGTCATCCCATTGCAGGGTACGAACTTGGTCTATAAATTGGCTCACGTCTGACTCCTTTTGGAAAAATGAATGTGACACCAGTGTGAAATTAGAATGTGACACTGATTTGAAATCATCGAAGCCCCGAGCGGCCATTCGCAAAAAGCTTGCGCTAGATCAATGAAACATCGTGCCAGTAAAATGGTCACATGACTGACCACTACAGCGCCCTTGGACTTCGAAGTGACGCCCACACGGCAGATATCAAGATGGCGTTTCGCCAACTGGCCTCGCTCTACCACCCAGACCGCAACACCGACCCCGACGCCCCCGCTCGGTTTAGGCAGGTGCAAGAGGCGTATAACGTCCTTTCTGATACGGACAAGCGCCAAGCCTACGACGACAACCGCCGACGCAATCTCTTAGACGCCCCCTTGGTCACGGCGGGTGAAATTTGGAACCATTACCTTGACAAGGTCCTTTAAGTCAGATCGATCGCTCTTCGCCATGCAAACCTCTTCTTTTTTTAGCCAATTGCGGTCTTCTTACTCCTCAGAAATTGACGACATGACCTTCGACTCGGAAGGCATTAACGTTTTACGCCATCGCTTAGGGCAGCGGCGTAAGGAGTTGCCCTTTTTGCGCCAGATGATGGAGCTCAGCCCTGAAATGGTGTCGGTCGTTTTTCACCA
>JBAXOC010000036.1:0-9979 GCA_037133455.1 Comamonadaceae bacterium
AGCCTAACCCGAGTGGTAAGCCAAGGGTGCTGGAGTGAGCTGCGAACTTTTGGCACTGCAGTCAGTGATTTCACCGCAGTGGGCGAACCCCACGATTTCACGGTGACACACCAAGGAAACACCTTGGCCCATGTTCAATGGTCTTTAGGCGGCGTCCACAATCAACTCAATGGATTAGCCGCTATCGCAGCTGCGGACCATGTCGGAGTAACACCAGAGCAGTCGGCCCAAGCGCTCACCCGCTTTGAGAATGTAAAGCGGCGTATGGAAGTACGCTCACGCATCCCTTTTCCACCGGTAAGCAGTAAAGCAGCCGCCCTAGCCGAAAGAAGCGGTGTCGTAACTATTTATGACGACTTCGCGCACCACCCCACCGCGATCCGGACCACCGTCAATGGGCTGCGCCGACGCATTGGCAGTGCCCGCATTTTGGCGGTCTTTGAACCCCGTTCCAACACCATGAAGCTCGGCGCTATGAAGGCGCAACTGCCTTGGAGTCTGGAAGAGGTTGATTTGGCGTTTTGCCATACCGGAGGCCTGAGCTGGGATGCGTCAGAAGCCCTCAAGCCCTTGGGCACAAAAGCCTTTTGCGCCCCCAACATCGATGCACTCGCAGCCCAAGTCGCATCGCATGCTCGGGCAGGCGACCATATTCTTTGCATGAGCAACAGCGACTTTGGTGGCATTCACCAAAAACTCGCCCAACTGCTACAAGGCTAAAAAGGGCTGAGTGGGGCGGTGATTCCGCTCAACGATCGCGACGTGCCTTGACCGCTTGCGAGAGCACTTCAAGACTCTGCAAAGAATCGTCCCAACCCAAGCAGGCATCCGTAATGCTCTTGCCGTATTCCAGCTCAGCGGCTTTGTCTTTGCCAGGGGTGAATTTCTGAGCGCCCGCCAACAGGTGGCTCTCGACCATCACGCCAAAAATAGAACGTGACCCCCCTGCTATTTGGTTCGCAATATCACGCGCAACGTCAAGCTGCTTTTCGTGTTGCTTGCTGCTGTTGGCGTGGCTGCAGTCAACCATCAAAGACGTTGGTAAATGGGCTTTGGCGAGGTCTTGGCATGCGGCTGCCACACTTTGCGCGTCGTAATTGGGGGCTTTGCCACCGCGCAAGATCACGTGGCAATCGGGATTGCCTTGCGTTTGCACAATAGCCACCTGGCCGTTTTTATGCACTGATAAAAAATGGTGCCCGCCCGCCGCGGCTTGAATGGCATCGGTGGCAATTTTGATGTTCCCATCGGTTCCGTTTTTAAAGCCAATCGGCGCGGAAATCCCCGAAGCCAACTCGCGGTGCACTTGGCTCTCCGTCGTACGTGCGCCAATCGCGCCCCATGCAATCAAGTCAGCCAAGTACTGAGGCGAAATCACGTCGAGGAACTCACTGCCGGCTGGAAGCCCCAAACGGTTAATTTCAATCAACAACTGGCGTGCGATGCGAAGCCCTTCGTCAATGCGAAAGCTCTCATCCAAATAGGGGTCATTGATCAAACCCTTCCAGCCGACGGTGGTTCTGGGCTTTTCGAAGTACACCCGCATCACAATTTCCAAGGTGTCGGCGTACTTCGTGCGCTGCTCTTTCAATCGACGCGCGTAGTCGACAGCAGCAGAGGGGTCATGAATCGAGCAGGGTCCGATGATGACTAGCAAACGGTCATCTTTGCCCGCCATGATTTTTTGGATTCGTTTGCGAGTCCCTAAAACCAAGGCCTCCACGGGTGTTGCGCTGATGGGGAAAAAACGAATCAGATGCTCAGGCGGGGGCAACACGGTAATGTCTTTGATACGTTCATCATCGGTTTTACTGGTTCGGTCAGTATTAGCAGTCATCGCAAAAGCTCCTCAATCAAAGTCAAAAAAGCATAAAAAAACCGCCGGGGAGGCCGGCGGTTTAGGAAGTATCAGGACGTTTTTCTTGTCTACGTTCAGATCTCTCTACCGCCATCAGCGCGTGAGAACCAAAAATAGCTAAAGTAAAAACGAATTGAAACCATGGGTATCAATGTAGCACAGGTTCAAAATGGGCAAAATCAAGCGGTTCCGCCGATGGTCAAACCATCAATGCGCAAGGTAGGTTGGCCAACCCCCACGGGAACACTTTGGCCTTCTTTCCCACAAGTGCCTACGCCACTGTCAAGCCGCATGTCATTGCCGATCATGCTCACCCGTTTTAAACATTCTGGCCCGCTGCCCACAATCGTGGCACCTTTGACAGGGTAGAGAATTTTTCCGTTTTCCACCCAATACGCTTCACTGGCAGAAAAAACAAATTTTCCAGAGGTAATGTCCACCTGCCCGCCGCCAAAGTTGGTGGCATACAGGCCTTTTTTGATGCTTTTCACAATTTCTTGGGGGTCTTTATCGCCGCCCAACATATACGTGTTGGTCATTCGCGGCATAGGAATGTGGGCGTAACTTTCACGCCGCCCGTTCCCCGTTGGCGCGACGCCCATCAATCGCGCATTCATCGCATCTTGGATATAGCCCTTCAAAATACCGTCCTCAATCAAGACATTGCGCCCGCTGGTATTGCCTTCGTCGTCGACGTTCAAAGAACCGCGGCGTTGCGTAATCGTTCCATCGTCTAAGACCGTCACCCCTTTGGCTGCAACGCGCTCACCAATACGCCCACTGAATGCACTGGAGCCCTTGCGGTTGAAGTCGCCCTCCAAACCGTGGCCAATGGCTTCATGCAACAAGATACCGGGCCAACCTGGTCCCAAGACCACCGTCATTTCGCCTGCGGGCGCGGGTCGCGCTTCCAAATTGGTTAAAGCCGCGTGAACAGCTTCATTGACGTACTGGGTAATTTGCGCATCGTCAAAATACGCTAGGCCAAAACGCCCACCCCCACCGGCTGACCCCACTTCGCGGCGGCCTTTTTGCTCAGCAATTACCGTCACAGAGAGTCGGACCAAAGGGCGCACATCCGCTGCGAGTGTGCCGTCGGCCCTCGCCACCAGCACCACGTCGTACTCCATCGCCAATCCGGCCATCACTTGGGATACACGTGGATCTTTGGCACGCGCCAACGTTTCAACCTTCCCCAACAAAGCCACTTTGGTCGCACTATCGAGTGTGGAAATTGGATCGGTGCCGGAGTACAAGCTTCTGCTTTGGGCTACTTTGGGCTTAGCCACTTGAACTCGGCCTTTTTGCGATGCGCTACCGATAGTTCGAACCGTTCTAGCCGCATCTAACAGGGCCGCTTCAGAAATATCATCCGAGTAAGCAAAGGCTGTTTTTTCACCGCTCACCGCGCGCACACCCACGCCTTGGTCAATACTAAACGAACCCGTTTTAACGATTCCCTCCTCCAAACTCCAGCCTTCAGAGCGGGTGTATTGGAAATACAAATCGGCCTCATCAACATGGTGGGCTTTGATTTCACCCAGCGCACGGGTCAGATGGGATTCATCTAAGCCAAAAGGGGTCAGTAAAAGTGACTTGGCCGTCGCCAAGCGTTCGATGGTGGGTTCGCGAGAGATCATGGAGTTATTTTAGGCCTTGAACCGATTCAGGCATTAGCTCTGAACCAATCGCCTCGCACTGGAAATGGACATCAGCATGCCCAAAGCCAGCCCAAGGACCACCATGGATGTGCCGCCATAACTGATAAACGGTAAGGGCACGCCCACCACGGGCAAGATGCCACTGACCATACCCATATTCACGAAGGCATAGGTGAAAAAAATCATCGTGATACTGCCACTGAGCAAACGCGTAAACAAGGTCGGGGCCTCCATCGCAATCGCCAGACCTCGAAGTATCAAAGCCACAAATGCACCGATGAGCATAAGATTACCCAAGAAACCAAATTCTTCGGAGAAGGCGGCAAAAATGAAGTCGGTGGTGCGCTCTGGAATGAATTCAAGGTGGGTTTGGGTTCCCTGCATGAAGCCCATTCCAAAAAATCCACCCGAACCAATGCCAATCATTCCCTGAATGATGTGAAAGCCTTTACCCAAAGGATCGCGGGTCGGGTCTAACAGGGTGCAAATGCGTTGCTGCTGGTAATCGTGCAACAAAGGCCAGCGCATCCCGTCGGCGCACAAGGTTGTCTCAAACCCCACGATCAGTGCAATACCCACAACCCCTAATAACAAAGGCGGAACAATCAATTTCCAGCTGACCCCGGCAAAGAAAATAATAGACAAACCTGCGGCCATGACCAGCAAGGCCGTCCCCAAATCGGGCTGGCGCATGATTAAGCCCACTGGTAGGGCAAGCAAAACAAAAGCGACGGCGAAATCAACCACCCGCAACTGTCCCTCGCGTTTTTGGAACCACCATGCCAGCATCAGCGGGACCGCCAATTTGAGAATTTCGCTGGGTTGAATCACGATGCCCACATTCAACCAGCGCGTCGCGCCTTTTTTGGTGACCCCAAAAATAGCGACGGCTATCAACAGCCCCACCCCAAAAACGTACAAAGGGACCGCAATCGTTGCCAAACGCTGTGGAGGAATTTGAGCCACTACAAACATCACGAAAGCGGCAATCAGCATATTGCGGCTATGGTCCGCAAATCGGGTGCCGTGGTCGTAGCCGGAGGAGTACATCACCAACAAACCGGCGCAGGCCAATAGAAAAACTGCGAACGCCAAAGGGCCATCAAAGCCGACCAACCAAGGGGCGATGCGATTGCGAAGTGAAACTTTTCCAAATGGGGTAGCCATGCTGCGATTATCTCGCGGTCGCGGGGTCCGCGCCATGGGACAATCGAGACTATGTTTGTATTGTTTGATGAAGCCGGAAAATTCATGGCCGGTCGGGTGCTGTCTGAAAGCGATGCCTCTGTGCAAGTAGAGCTCGACAGCGGCAAGCGCCTCAAGGTGAAAGTAGCCCACGTGCTGCTGCGCTTTGAGAAACCTGCGCCCTCTCAATTTGTAGCTGCGGCGCTGGCCTTAAGTGAGACCATTGAACTGGAAATGGCCTGGGAATTCTCGCCCGAAGAGGATTTTGGATTTTCTGAACTGGCGCTGGACTACTTTTCTGACCAAGCAACGCTGGAACAGCAAGCTGCCATGCTGTTTCGACTGTTTGAAGCGCCCCACTATTTCCGACGTGCCGGTAAGGGCCGCTTTCGCAAAGCCAGTGCTGAGATCATTGCCCAAGCCCTCGTGGCCCTGGAAAAGAAAAAACAAGTGGCAGCCCAAATTACCCAGTGGGCCCAAGCGCTGGGCTCGGGCGTCTGTCCTGAGCCGGTTGCCGAGCAGTTGTACAAAATTTTATTCAAGCCGGATAAAAACTCTGCCGAATACAAAGCCGTCGTAGAAGCCTCACGCGCTACACAAACCGGACCGCTGGAACTTTTACAGCGCTGTGGCGCCATCCGTTCCCCTTACCAGTTCCACTGGAAACGCTTCTTACTTGAAAACTTCCCTAAAGGCGTTGCGTTTGGCAGTGTGACTGCGCCTACCGTAGCAGATCCTTTGCCGCTGTCTTTGGTACATGCCTTTTCTATTGACGATTCGGCCACCACAGAAATTGATGACGCATTGTCCGTACAAGGGCTAGGTACTGGCACGGTCACGGTAGGTGTGCATATTGCCGCGCCTGGGTTGGCCGTTTTGCCAGGCAGTGATATTGACAAATTAGGGCGAGATCGGCTTTCCACCGTCTACATGCCGGGTTACAAAATCACCATGCTGCCGGATGCAGTGGTTCAGAACTACACCCTCCAAGAAGGTCGCAATTGTCCTGCCGTATCTTTGTATGTCACGATGGACGAAGCCACGCTCACCATCCAATCGAGCGAAACCCGTTTAGAGCTTGTCCCGATTGCACACAACCTGCGGCACGATCAGCTTGATAGTGTGGTCACACCCGAGTGGCTTGCGCACTCAAACCCTGACCCTGAAAATGCGCCCCCCGCTTTGTTCGGTTTGCACCCTGACTTGGCTTTCTTGCACCGTCTTGCCAAAGACCTTAAGGCCAAGCGTGAAATCGTACGCGGCAAACCTGAAACATTTAATCGCCCAGACTACAACTTCAAACTCATAGGCAACGCAGGCGCAACACCCCAAGGCGATGAAGAGGTTGTTATCACGACCCGCCAGCGCGGCGCCCCATTGGATTTGATCGTGGCAGAAGCGATGATTTTGGCCAATAGCAGCTGGGGCCAATGGATGGCCGAACTCGGTGTTCCCGGGATTTACCGCAGCCAAGCCTCCTTGGCACCAGGCGTCAAAGTGCGCATGGGGACCAAAGCCTTACCCCACGCGGGCATTGGCGTTCCAAGTTACGCATGGAGCACTTCGCCCTTGCGTCGCTATACCGACTTGGTCAACCAATGGCAAATCATAGCGTGCGTGCGCCATGGAAAAACAGCTGCACTTGCGGCTTATTTCAAACCCAAGGACGCTGAGCTTTTCTCAATCATTTCCAGCTTTGACGCGGCTTATAGTGCGTACAACGGATTCCAAGGTGCTATGGAGCGCTTTTGGACTTTGCAATACCTGAATCAACATCACACGACAGAATTGGTTTGTGGCGTATTTAAAGAAAACATGGTGCGTGCGGAAGACTTGCCTTTGGTTCTCCCTGTGATGGGCGCGCAAGGCCTCGCCCGTGGAGCGCGAGTTCGGGTGAAACTTGGAGAGATGGACCTGGTATCTTTAGATATCCATGGAAGCGTAATAGAGCGCCTTGACACACCGATGGACGGCGATGCAGAACCCTCCCAAGGCGGCGACGAGCAGCAAGATGACGACGAGATCACCGGGCCAATTGCCATTGCGGTGGACGTCAATGAAGCGCCTGCCATAGCGGAGTAAAGCATGGGCGGCATCCGCGATTGGCCATTCTTTCAGCGCATGCCCGCCATGGGAACCTTGCAATGGGCTTTGCTATTTTCAATCGCGTTGCATCTGGCTTTACTCACGATTCGGTTTGTGAATCCTCAAGCCTTTAACCGTCTTTTTGAAGAGTCGCCCTTGGAAGTGATCTTGGTCAATGCCAAAGGAAAGACACCGCCCGTGAAAGCCCAAGCCATTGCACAAACTAATTTGGAAGGCGGGGGGGATTCTTTGCAAGGCAGGGCTAGCAGTCTTTTCCCGGCATCTCCCCAAAGCCAAGACGGCGATTTGCGGGCCCAATTGGCTAGTGGCGGAACTCCGAGCCTTCAAGCCCAACAAAATATTCTGCTGTCCCAAATCAAAACCCAGTTGACCGCGCTTGAGCATCAACCGCTCAGCGATTCGCCGCACCAACCGCAGCAGGCGCAAAAAGAGCAGCGCCGCCAAATGTTGGCATTGCTCGGTGAAATTGAAAAACGTATCTACACAGAAAACGCCCGGCCAAAAAAAAAATATCTCAGCCCCACAGTCAAAGAGGCCGCCTATGCGGTGTATTACGATGCGATGCGCCGCGCGATTGAAACGCGCGGAACCACGCACTTCCCCGAAGTTTCGGGTAAAAAACTCTACGGTGTTTTAACCATGATCGTGACCGTCAATTCCAAGGGCAATGTGATCGATGCCGAGATGATCGAAAGTTCAGGGAGCAGTGCCTTAGATGCTCGAGCCCAAGAGATTGCCAGAACCTCAGGACCCTTTGGACATTTCAGTGAAGCCATGCGACGCAGTGCCGACCAACTCGCGATTGTTTCGCGCTTTCACTTTGCCCGCGACGAGACACTCCAAACTCAAATGGTGTTGCCCCCATGAAATTGCTCGTCCGTTTACTCATGCTGTTTGTCTTAGCTTTCGTAGGGTTGCAGTTATTTTTTGTGTTGCGCGTGGGGGCTATGGCTGTGCTAAACCCGCAATCTACCGCGTTTGAACGTTCGCAAGCATTTCAATTGGCGCAGACCACCGGGCGTTTGCGTTGGAGCCAAGATTGGCAAGACTCCGCAAATATCAGCGACTCCCTCAAACGTGCAGTGATCGCTTCCGAGGACGATGGCTTTTCCAGCCATGACGGCGTGGACTGGGAAGCTTTAGAGAAAGCATGGGTCAAAAACTCTAAAGCCGAGGAGAAGGCCAGCAAGCGTGCGGCCCAATTGGCTAAAAACCAGTCCCGACCTGCGCGACCACCCAAAATCGTAGGGGGCTCCACCATCACGCAGCAACTTGCCAAAAATTTATTTTTATCGGGCGAGCGAACCTTGCTTCGAAAAGGACAAGAGTTTGCTTTAACGCTGATGCTTGAAACCTTTTTAAGCAAAGAACGCATCTTAGAAATTTATCTCAATCACGTGGAATGGGGCGAAGGTGTTTTTGGGGCAGAGGCCGCAGCGCGCCATTACTTTCGAAAAAGTGCAGCGCAATTATCCGACTATGAGGCTGCGCGCTTAGCCGTCATGCTGCCCCGGCCGAAATATTTTGAAAAATTGCCTAACTCTGACTACCTCAGTCACCGAGCCAGCGTGATCGTGGGGCGCATGGTTGATGCGCGGATTCCCAAATGACGATGAGAATTCTTGGCATTGATCCCGGGCTGCGAACCACTGGCTTTGGCGTGGTCGATCTAGACGCCAAAGGTGTGCATTACGTTGCCAGCGGAACCATCAGCACCCAGCACCTCGTCTCCAAGGCATTGCCCGCCCGACTTAAAGTATTGTTTGACGGAATTGGTGAGGTGATTGCGCGATACCAGCCTACTTGCGCATCGATTGAGATTGTTTTTGTAAACGTTAATCCCCAATCGACGCTTCTTTTAGGGCAAGCACGTGGTGCGCTTGTCACTGCGCTAGTCCATGCTGACCTTGAAGTGGCGGAATACACCGCGCTTCAGATGAAACAAGCCGTGACTGGCCATGGTCGGGCCGATAAAACTCAAATTCAAGAAATGGTGCGTCGCTTGCTGGCTTTACCCGGCCTGCCTGGCCCTGACGCCGCAGACGCTTTAGGTTTAGCCATCACCCATGCGCACGCGGGCAAAGCCATGGCCCGCTTGGCACAGGCGGATGGCATTGGAGGAAACGGAACAGGCAAATACAAAGCAGGCCGAAGCCGCTAAGCTCTAATCAGCGACTGCAAAGACAATTTACCAAGCACTCGCAAGCTGCGCAAACCCCTTGGGTGCGCTGCGCTCATCTTCAAAGGTAACTAACTCCCAGCATTCAGGGTGCTCTACCAATTTTCGTAGCAACAAATTATTGAGCGCATGCCCTGATCGATGGGCCCGGTAATGGGCGAGCAAGGGCTTTCCGACGATGTACAAGTCACCCATCGCGTCCAAAATTTTATGTTTTACAAACTCATCGTCATAGCGTAGGCCGTCGCTATTAAGAACCTTGTAATCATCCATCACGATAGCGTTGTCTAAACCCCCGCCCAAAGCCAAACCGTTGGCCCGCATCATCTCGACGTCTTTGGTAAAGCCAAAAGTACGCGCCCGAGCGATATCTCGAACATAAGAATCGGCACTCAAATCAAATTCAACACTCTGCCCCGTAGAGTCAACCGCAGGATGGTTGAAGTCGATGGCAAAGCTGAGCTTGAACCCGTGGTGCGGCTCCAGTTTTGCCCATTTTTTGTTCGCTCCCTCTCCTTCATGCACTTCAATGGCAGACGTGATTCGAATAAAGCGACGCGGCGCATTTTGTAATTCAATCCCTGCGCTTTGCAGTAAAAAAACAAACGAGGCGGCAGAGCCATCCAAGATAGGAACTTCCTCGGCGGTGATATCAACATACATATTGTCGATCCCCAAGCCGGCACACGCAGACATCAGATGCTCGACCGTATGCACTTTAGCGTCGCCATTTGACAGCGTAGAGGCCAAGCGGGTGTCTGAGACGGCCATCGCAGAGACGGAGATATCCACCACATGGGGTAAATCAATGCGCCGAAACACAATCCCTGTATCAGGCGGCGCAGGGCGCAGAGTGATTTCCACCCGTTGGCCGCTGTGCAAGCCCACGCCAACAGCACGGGTCAGAGATTTAAGGGTTCTTTGTTGAAGCATGCCTAGATTGTAAAAGCCCCCGCCGTGACTTACACGGCTGGGGGCTTAGTTACTTGA
>JBAXOC010000037.1:0-9886 GCA_037133455.1 Comamonadaceae bacterium
CCCCAATTATCGACGAGGGCAGCCAAGAATATCGATATAACCGGGGCTGATTGGGTTTGGAATCAAAATGGCACTTCCAACCCTCACACCACCGGAGACTTCCATGCGCGCTGACACCATCTTGCAAACCATCGGCAACACCCCCCATATTCGTATCCACCGCCTTTTTGGTCCTGGACACAATGTGTGGATCAAATCGGAACGCAGCAACCCGGGCGGCTCGATCAAAGACCGGATTGCGTTAGCGATGGTGGAGGCAGCTGAAAAAAGTGGTGTCCTCCAACCCGGGGCTACGATCATTGAGCCCACCTCTGGCAACACCGGCGTCGGTTTAGCGATGGTGGCCGCTGTCAAAGGTTACAAATTGATTTTGGTGATGCCAGACAGCATGTCGATTGAGCGCAGGCGCTTGATGCTGGCTTACGGTGCAAGTTTTGATCTGACACCGCGCGAAAAAGGGATGAAAGGGGCGATTGCACGGGCCCAAGAATTGGCTGATGCCACGCCAGGCGCATGGATTCCCCAACAGTTTGAAAACCCAGCCAACGTAGAGGTTCACACCCGCACGACAGCGTTGGAAATTTTGGCGGACTTCCCCGAAGGTTTGGATGCCATCATCACTGGCGTAGGTACTGGTGGTCACATTACCGGCGTCGCCCAAGTCCTTAAAACGCATTGGCCCAAGCTCCAAGTGTTTGCAGTCGAGCCCAGCCAAAGCCCAGTCATTAGCGGAGGAGCGCCCGCACCCCACCCCATTCAAGGGATTGGCGCAGGCTTTATTCCTAAAAATTTGCATACCGAATTATTAGATGGTGTTATCCAAGTGGAGGCGGAACCCGCACGTGAAATGGCACGACGTAGCGCTGCAGAAGAAGGCATGCTGGTAGGAATTTCGAGCGGCGCGACTTTGGCTGCGATTGCCCAAAAACTGCCTGATCTTGCGCCAGGCGCCAAGGTATTGGGATTTAACTACGACACCGGCGAACGTTATTTATCGATTGAAGGTTTTTTACCCGCCTGATGACTGGCAGCAGCCATGCGTTCGGCCATGTCCTTTGGCATACCAAAAGGCATGGCTCGCTCGTATTGCAAAGCGTCATGCCAGCTTCGTTCTTGTGCGCCCGCCACCAAGGCCTTGGCAATGCGATTGCTGCCACGCGAGTTCGCCACAATCTCTTCTCCCAAGCGCAGAACCGCAGCGTCTAAGGCATCGTCGGCAAGGCAGTAATCGACAAGTCCGATATCGGCTGCCGTGCGTCCGTTGATACGGCGACTGGTGAACATCAGCTCCTTGGCGCGCGACAAACCGATACGTCTAGGCAGTCTTACCGACATTCCCCAAATTGGAGCCAAGCCCCATTGGCCATGGGTGTCCCCGAGTTTGGTGGACTCCGCAGCCATCAAAATATCGCAGCCCAAAGCCAACTCAAGTCCGCCGGTAAAACAATGGCCATGAAGGCGCGCAATCGTAGGTTGTGGCAAGGCCTCTAAGGCGTCAATCGTTTCAGCCTCAAAGTGTGCGCTCGGGGCCGGCGCATGCTTGGCAATAGCGCCCAAGTCGTGGCCCGCGCAAAAAGCCCTGCCAGCGCCTTGAAGCACCACACAGGCCACCGTTTCATCTTTCGCAATTGCATCCAAGTGCAAACGCAAAGCCACAAACACGGCGGGCGTCAACGCATTGAGCTTGTCAGGCCGATTCAGTGACAAAGTTGTAATACCAGCCGCATCACTGCGCAATACCAAGTCCGTTGCCATACCATTGCCCTCTTTTGAAAAAATGTGCCTCAGACCGAACATACTTGCAGATCAAAAATAAACGGTCGCGCAAGAGACTAAATCCTACTTTTCGATCCGCTCACCCTTTAAGATAAATCCTATGTATTTTTTGAACGATTCAAGATGAGTCAGAACAAAGTAGAAAACACGCGCTACCCCATCGTGATTGTGGGCGCTGGATTTGCAGGAATTGGCGCGGCCATCACTTTGCGAAAACTGGGAATCGACTTCATCATTCTAGAAAAGGCCGCAGAGATTGGCGGTGTTTGGCGTGACAACAGCTACCCCGATTGCGGCTGCGATGTTCCTTCGGCTTTGTATTCGTATTCTTTTGCACCCAACCCATTTTGGGATCGTTTGTTTGCCAAGCAAGGTCAGATTAAGCAATACACCCATGACACAGCTGAAAAATTTGGGGTCCTGCCCCATGTTCTTCTGGACACGGAGTTGTTGCATGCGCAGTGGGTAGCCGATGAGAAGCACTGGCAACTAAACACATCTCAAGGCCCATTCACCGCCCAGTTTGTCATCATGGCTTGCGGCCCGATGCATGTACCGATTACGCCGAAGATCAAAGGCTTAGAGACTTTTACGGGAAGACAGTTTCATTCTTCACAATGGGACCACGCGTATGACTTTCAACAGCAACGTGTCGCGGTGATTGGCTCAGGCGCATCCGCGATTCAGTTTCTACCCATGCTACAAAAACAAGTGCGTCAACTCACCTTGTTTCAACGCACGGCGCCATGGGTGTTGCCGAAAATGGATGCGCCTATTTCTAAAAACTGGCAAACCCGATTCGAAAAATTTCCGTTTTTGCAATCTCTTTTCCGAGGATTGCTCTACCTGCAGTTTGAAGGTCTCAACAGCAGTCTCAAATACCCTGTGCTTTTAAAACGCCTTCAAAGTGCAGGCCTGAAAAATATTCACCGGGGTATCAAAGACCCGCAACTGCGAGCCCAGGTGACGCCCGACTACTCCATCGGCTGCAAACGTATTTTGCAGTCCAACACCTGGTACCGTGCTCTGGCGCAGCCTAACGTGCAGGTGGTGTCTGGTATTGCCGAGATTCAAGGCAAGCGCTTGGTGTCGAGTGACGGCAATCACTGCGAAGTCGATGCCATTGTTTTTGCTACCGGTTTCGAGGTGGCTGATCCGCCGATTGCTCAGCGCATTGTGGGCGTGAGCGGGAAAACTTTGGCGTCTTTGTGGGGTGGCTCTGCCAGTGCTTATTACGGAACCATGGTGCAAGATTGCCCCAATTTATTCCTGACTTTTGGGCCTAATTTGTATACGTTTTCATCGGCCTTCGTCATCATTGAAGCCCAACTTCAATTCATTGCCTCAGCGCTCAAAGCAGCGCAAAAGAAGAAACTTCGAACAATCGCTGTAAACCCTTTGCGGTTTACGAAATACAACACGCACGTTCAAGTCGCACTCAAAGACACCGTCTGGAACAGCGGATGCACCAGTTACTTTATTGACAAAAATGGGCGTAACAGCACCAATTGGCCGTGGACTACTTTCTATATGCGTTGGAAATTAGCCCGATTTCATTCCCGTGAATTTTTAGTAGAAACTACCCTATGAGTATTCAAAATATGGCGCTCAATGCGCTCTTTCGCGCCGCTCAAACTTCAGCTATGCGGTTGGAGCCCCAGCAGCGCTTTCTTCGCAATCGAAAATTGTTGGCGGTCGATCGCAGTCGCGTTAAAAAAACCATTCAAGTACGACCCGACATCATTGCCGGCGTGAAGGTGGAATGGATTACGCATGAACGAAATGCCAACCAATCCCATCTCCCCATCTGCGTTTATTTTCACGGTGGCGGTTTTGTTGCAGGTAGCCTTCACAGCCACCGGGACATGGCCGCTATGTTGTGCGACAAAGCCAATCTTACGATGCTCATGGTGGACTACCGTTTGGCACCTGAGCACCGTTTTCCAGCTGGATTAGACGATGCCCTCACGGTCTACCGTGGACTGTTAGCCCAAGGGATTTCCGCGAACCGACTGTGCTTAGCTGGCGACAGTGCAGGTGGAAATATCACGCTTGCCACAGCACAAGCCATTCGCGACGCCCAACTCCCAGCGCCCAAAGCCTTGATGTTGTTTTCACCTTGGCTTGATTTGCAAAACAACAGTCCGAGTTGCAGCTCGAATGCCCACCACGATGTGATGCTCAACACACAAATCCTCGATGAGTTTGCGCTTTTGTATGCCTCTGACTTGCCGCTGGACCATCCCAGAATGTCCCCGTTGCACGGTGAGGTAACCGGCTTACCGCCATGCCTCATCATTGCGAGCAAGGTTGAGGTTTTGCGCGATGACGCGCGACAACTCTATGAAAAAATCACCACCCAGGGTGGACGCGCTGAACTGCTGGAGTGGGATAAGCCCCCACATGCTTTTCCTGTCATGGCGCGCTTTCTTCCTGAAGGGCGCGATGCCTTAAAAGCAACGGCCACTTTTATTCAAAAGCACCTGACATGAGTATCGTTTTCCTTCGTCGACCCGTGGCTTTCCTTGCCCTGTGGTTTTTTTCTGTAGAGATGGTCGCCCACGCCGCAAGCCCCAAAGCCCCGCCCAATATCGTTGTTTTGGTGGCCGATGACTGGGGCTTTACCGATGTGGGGGCCTATGGCAGTGAAATTTCAACCCCGCATATTGATGCGTTAGCCAAGCGAGGCGCTAAGTTTTCAAACTTTCACACCGCATCCGTTTGCTCGCCCACACGCGCCATGCTGTTGACCGGCGTTGACAACCACCGCAACGGCGTAGGCAATATGCCCGAAACCACGCCTGCAGCCCACGAAGGCAAGCCTGGCTACGAAGGCGTACTCAACGATCGCGCGGTTACCTTGGCCACCTTGCTTAAAGATCGGGGTTACCACACCTACATCACTGGCAAATGGCATTTAGGGAAAACTCCGTCTACCTTACCAGGCAAGCGCGGCTTTGAGCGCTCCTTTATCCAAGCCGACAGCGGCTCCGACAATTGGGAAAACCGAACCTACATGATGCTTTACGACAAAGCCTATTGGTTTGAACAAGACAAAGAAGTTCAATTACCCAAAGACTTTTACTCCTCGACTTTGTTTGTAGATAAAGCCATGGACTACATCGACGCCGGTCGGGCTGACGGAAAACCTTTTTTTACCTACATTGGTTTTCAAGCCAACCACATTCCCCTGCAAGCCCCCAAGGAATTTGTAGACAAATACAAAGGCCGCTATGACGCGGGTTGGGAGGTGTTGCGACAAGAACGCCATGCCCGTACAGTCGCATTGGGCCTCATCCCCAAAGGCAGCCCGATGGTGAGCTTGGCAAGTACCTTGGACTGGAATACGTTAAGCGCGGACGAGAAACGAGAGCATGCGAAACACATGGAGGTTTACGCCGCGATGGCCGAAGCCATGGACCATGAAATTGGTCGCTTGGTATCTCACCTCAAAGCTCGTGGCCAATTTGACAACACCGTTTTTGTATTTTTATCCGACAACGGTTCTGACCCTGCCGACCCTTTGAATATTCCCGCCTCCCGCGCCTACGTTCGCATGAATTACGACACCCAAGCGCAAGCACTTGGCGGTAAAGGTACTTTCGTAGCCAACGGGCCCAGCTGGGCCAGTGCCACGGTGTCGCCTTTGCAAGGGTACAAATATTTCGCTGGAGAAGGCGGTCTGCGCGTGCCCTTGGTCATCAGCGGTATTCCCGGAATGACCAAAGACCATCTGTCATTGGCATTCGCCCACGTCACCGACATCGTTCCAACCTTGCTTGACGCAGTTGGCATCCCTAACCACCAAGGCAACTACCAAGGAACAGCAGTCGAACCCCTGATCGGGCGCAGCATGCTACCGATGCTCTTGGGTCAAGTTAAAAACGTTCACTCGGCAGATCAACCCATTGGGTATGAATTGGCAGGCTCGGCCGCTTTATTTAAAGGCAATTACAAATTGGTAAAAAACATCGCACCTTTGGGCGATGGGCAATGGCGCTTGTATAACCTGCTCGCTGATCCGGGCGAGGTACGCGATATCGCAGCCACCGAACCTGAACGATTTAAAACGATGCTTGCGGATTACGAAGCCTACGCCCAAACCAACGGGGTCTTGCCTATCCCCAAAGATTTCAATCTTCAAAAAAATGGGCTTCGGTTTGGTATTCAACACTTTCTGATTCCCAAACTTCAAGCGATTGCTCCTTGGGTTGCGTTGGGGCTTGTTCTGCTTGTAGGAGCCGTTATTGGATTTAGACGCAGGCGCAGCCTTGCGAAAATCCTTTAATCCAATAACAGTTATCTAATCATTGGGAACTTTTAAGAAGCCGCGTTTATCTGGGTATTTTTCTTAGACTCCGCATTTTTTTCTAAAGTGGCATCGAGTCTGGCTTCTAAGAAATGGATGTGCTCACGCATCAAGCGTTCCGCCTGTTCGCTATCGCCATTAGCCAGGGCTTCAACGATCATGGCATGGTCGTTGTTAGACACTTGGGCTTCATTGGTCGATTGGTAGAGCGCAGAAACCAGGGTAGTACGCGCAGACAAGTCATGCATCATCGCTGTCAAAAATCGATTGCCTAAATGTTCTGCGAGACACACATGAAAACCAGCCAACAGGACCGAACGCGTCGCTGAGTTCCCGCTCTCAATGGCTTTTTTCTCTTCCGCCACATGTTTTCGCAAACTCAAAATGACCGACTGCAACGGTTTACCAGCGTCACGCAACATGCCAGGCTCGATCACCCGTCTAGCCGCATAGGTTTCTCGCGCCTCTTCTAATGAAGGTTCGACTACAAACCAACCCATACGCGGGCGGACCTCCACAAATCCGCGCGTTTGCAATTCGATTAAGGCTTCACGAACCAAGGTTCGACTGACGCCAAATAACTCCGCCAGCTTTGTCTCGCCTAGGCGATCCCCAGGGGCAAGTTCGGCATTCAGGATCGATTGGATTAGCTTTTCAGCGATTTTTGATTTGGAAAACTTGACCATAAAAAAAGCGGGAGTTACCGAATTTTCCGATAACCCCCGCTTTTAGGTATTGCGCTGACGCAAAAAAGGGTTAATGAGGCGTTTCCGTGACACGTGGCCGAATCACGTTCATAGCCAAATACGCCAACCCACCAATTAGCACACCGATAAACCACCCATAAATCCCCCACCATGAGGGCATCAGGGTCGTGAAGTTGGGCAAGATACTGGAGAACGTTGCACCGATGGCGGTCGCAACCAAGGCATTGACACTCCACCCTCCTTCATAGCGGTAAATTCCGTTCTCTTGGTAAAGGGCTTGAACGTCTATATGCCCTTTGGCAATCAGGTAGTAATCCACCAAAATAATGCCCAACAAGGGCCCCATGGTGGCGCCAATGGCTCCTACAAAGTGGGCGGCATTGCCTTCCCAAGGTGCGAACGGGTAAAGCACCAGGGCAATACCGGCCGCAATGTATCCGCCTTTTTTGAAGTCAATCGATTTAGGAAACACGTTGGCGAAATCGAACGCGGGTGATACAAAATTTGCCACCACGTTAATACCCAAAGTCGCCACCGCAAAGGTCAACGCAGCCAAAGCTGCGAGAAACCAACTGTCAAACTTCGCAGAGATTTGCTCCGGATGGAGCATGACTTCTCCATAGACCTTAAATGCTGCAATCGTGGTGATTCCAGCCACCAACGAAAACAATATTAAGTTAACGGGCAAACCCCAGAGGTTTCCTGTCCGAACCGCTTCTTTGTTTTTGGCATAGCGTGAAAAATCGCAAAAATTCAAATAAAGCGCCGCAAAATACGTCACCCACGTTGCGCCAACGGCCATCAGAGCCCAAAAAGAACCTGGCTCACCGCTGATGCCTGCATCTTTAGTTTTCTCAATGAGAAGGGCTTGCGGGATCTCATGGTCAAAGGAAAAACCGCCCGCTTTAACGCACAGGCCAATGGCTAAGACCAGCATGGCAATCCAAACCGCAGGGCCAGCCCAATCTTGGAATTTTCGGACTGTTTCCATGCCATTTTGGATAATCAAAAGTTGTAAAGCCCAAACTACCACGTAGCATATGACTTCGAGTCCAGAATGACCTAGCAGTTGTGTCGTTTTATGGAACTCCATGATGGCATCCGAGCGCGTCAGAAGCGCAACAATGGCGCCGGACGCGGCCGCAGTCTGCGCCCCATACCAGAAGCACGCCACGATGGCCCTTACCAGTGCGGGCAGATTGGCGCCCCACACTCCAAAGGAAGCTCGGGCCAATACAGGGTAGGGAACACCGGTTTTTTCACCTGCGTACCCCATGAGGTTCATCAACGCAAAAATCACCAATGAACCTAATCCAATCGCGATCACAAAATTTGTGAAATTACCGCAGAGCAAAAATAAACTTGCGGCCAGGTAGTAGCCCCAAAGGCTGTGAACATCGGATGTCCAGACGTTAAAAATACTGAATGCCCCCCAGTTACGCTGGGTGGCGGGGGCGAGGTCTTCGTTATAAAGACCGGGTGAAGGGTTTCGAATTTCCATCGGTTCTCTCCTGTAAAAGTGGAACAACGCTGACACGAAACAAGCTTTTTTTGCTTGTATACAAGACTTTACGCTGAATGCTTAGATTCAATGCGCGGGTTTTCCCTTGCTACTGATGCATGCAAAAGGGGCGCTTAAAACAAAAAGCCCCTAGCGCAAATGATTACGCTAGGGGCTCTCGCGTAAAAACGCGACAACGAATGCTCAGATTTACTTTTTAGAAGAAACTGCCATTCCCTTGGGTACGACAACGCCCTTCACCGCTGCTTGCGCAATCTTGAAAAACACATCCGTGTTATCGATCACACCGGTAAAAGAGTACGCGCCAGGCCCAAAGGCGGAAAGAGGGATGTCACTGGCGGTATGAACCGCACTGTTTCCAGGTACTTGGCCGGTAACGAAGAACTTTCCATTTTCGTCACGCTTTGTTGGGTCAACAGGGTATGCCGCAAGCGGTTGTGACTTAACAAAAGGCTGCTGGCTGTCTTGCAGGGGCAAGGAGTTGGTGCGGAAATCTTCAAAGCGGTCTGAGTTGGCTCCGTAGGCCACCAGCAAGCGGTAGTCAATATCCGTTGTTTCAGGGTAACCGTCTTTGGCAATCACGTATTTTGGAAAGCCAGCCTTTTCATACACGCCTACCGATTTATCGCGCAGAGCGGTTCCACCTTCGCGAACCAACTCTTGCAAGCGTGCATCGTTGACCGTCGAGCCACCGATGAGCGCAACGCCTGCACACTCGTGGTCTGCAGTGACGATCACCAAGGTGTTACCGTGTTTCGCAGCAAAAGCTTGAGCCAGAGCAATAGAGCGGTCAAACTCAATGGTGTCAAGCATCCAGCGCTCGGTATCCATCGCATGGGCTTGTTTGTCGATGGACGCGCCTTCGACCATCAAGACAAAGCCTTCTTTTTTCTTTTCCAGAACACTTAATGCCTTGGCTGTCATCTCGTCGAGCATCGGCTGATCAGGAAAGCCGTAATCGTCAACCACCCGGTTCTTACCTTCATTGCCTAAACCTTGGCCGTTTTTACGGCGTCCGTCCATCTTGTCCAAAGCCACATTCATGTTAGATTGTGAGAACAAGCCAAGCAGGTGGCTGGTCTTTTTGGTGTCTATCGCATCCATTGCCGTTTTGTCACCGGCATAAGCAAAGCCAGCAGCCTGAAATTCAGCCAATAAGTTGCGGTCTTTATCCAAGGCGCCGGGAGCAGCGCCCCAGGCTTTCACGATATTGGCAGTGTGCGCGTCGGTTGCTGAAAATGCATAGTCCGAACGGTCACCACGCGCAGAGCCTGGTGTAGAGGCAGGGACAAACCACTTGCGCCCGCCGCCCATCAACACAGACAGTCCGGTGAGTTTGCGATCGTCAAAGTACTGGTCAACGATGCCCGTGCCATCGCCGCGGGCGCTGGTGTGAATGGCGTTGGCTGCGGGCGTTGCATCAAAAACATCAGAGGTCGTGACAAGGCCTAAGGCTTTGCCTTGGGTACGGTGGAGGTACTCGCTTAAGTATTCAATGCGGGGATTGTCAAAAGAGTTCACCGTGTCATCAGGGAAAACGCCTTCTTCATTGTTGTTGTTCTTATTGCCTGA
>JBAXOC010000038.1:0-9615 GCA_037133455.1 Comamonadaceae bacterium
ATAGCGTTTTCGAGGGCAAATTGTTTGACGGGTGAGGCCTGCATTTTCATGCCGCGTCCTGCGGGCCGATCAGGCTGCGTCAAGACCAAGGCGATGCGGTGGCCTGCCGCGTGTAAATGCGCGAGCGCCGTGCGAGCGAATTCAGGTGTTCCTGCAAAGATCAGGTTCAACGCGCGTCCTCGCGCTGGGCCTTGATCATTTTCGTTTTGATGCGGTTGCGCTTAAGGGGGGAAAGGTATTCCACAAAAACCTTGCCCAGCAAATGGTCCATCTCGTGTTGAATACACACGGCCAACAATTCTTGCGCTTGGATGGTTTGGCTTTGGCCTTTTTTATCCAGGGCCTGCACGTGGATTGCATCAAATCGCACGACACCGTCGTAAATTCCTGGCACGGACAAACACCCCTCTTCGTTCAGGTGCGTCTCTGGGCTGGTCCAAACCAACGCGGGGTTGATCAGCACCAACGGGGTATTGCGCTCTTCAGAGGTGTCAATCACGATCACGCGCTGGTGCACATCGACTTGCGTAGCCGCCAGCCCAATCCCTTTGGCCTCGTACATGGTCTCGAGCATGTCATCGACCAAACGTTCGATATGGGAATCCACCGCCGCCACGGGTTTGGCAACCGTGTGCAATCGGAGGTCGGGATAAACAAGAATGGGAAGTAAAGCCATGGGGGGTACGTACAAATTTCGGACAGCGGGCTGTATTTTCGCTTTTTTAAGGCATTAAATCTCTGGGGTGTCAAAAAAGCACCGGTTTTTGCGCGGACTTCCGGTAATAATGCGTAAAAAGATAAATTTACAAATTCAGGGATGGATTTATGACAAAACCTCAATTTGGTGTTTTTACACCAACCGTTCTGTGCGCCTGTGCCTTGGCCTGTGTTTTGGCACAGGACGTTTTCGCTGCTGAATCGGCTTCGGAATCGACTGAAAACTTCACGCTCGCCAGTGCGCGTTTAAGCCCCGAAGTTCGCATCGAAACGCTGGCTCTTACTCTACCCGTCGCCCTTGAAGCGAGAATCATTGCGCCGTTTTTGGTTGCGCCCAAAGTCATCGATGCGCAGGCACTGAACGCTGCCGCCCAGATTGTGTCAGCCCCCGATAAACGCACCCTGCTGAGCCGCGGAGACCGTGTGCATGCCACCAGTCTCTCGGGCGCTCGGTTGGCGCTGGACCCGCTTAATGAGCAACGGTTTGACATTTTTCGTCACGCGACGCCTTTAAAAGATCCGATCAACGGCGCGGTCTTAGGCTACGAGGCGCAATTTTTAGGGACCGCTCGGCTCGTGAAAAGCGAAGGAGAAAAGCCAACGGCTGCTACCTTGGAAATTTTGAGCGCACAAGAAGAAATTCGAGTGGGCGACCAGTTGATCGCGTCCACTGCAATGGCGCAAAACGATTTAATCCCCCACGCGTTTGTATCTCCCACGCCAGCCCATGTGGTGTCAATTTACGCCAGCGCGGTGACGCATGCTGCACAAAACCAAGTGGTGGTCATCAACCGGGGAAGAGCCGATGGGGTTGAGACCGGCCATGTGATGGCCATTCAAAAACGCACCCATGGATCCGCCCTTCCGCTCGAACGCAACGGGCTGGCACTGGTGCTACTGCCGTTTGCGAAAGTGTCGTATGCCTTGGTCGTTCACATTGAAGACAGTGTTCGGGTTGGCGACGTCCTGACAGCGCCTTGAGTTCCTGCATCTACCTCTATTCATAAGTCGAACTATGGACCAAGAAGAACTTCGCTACTGGCTGCGTTTGCAACTCACCGAGGGCGTTGGCAACACCACCGCACGCCACCTTTTGACGGCGTTTGGGTTGCCTCAATCCCTTTTTTCTCAAACTGAAAGCGCCTTGCGCGAAGTCGTTACGGAGCGTCAGGCTCAGGCTTTATCGCGCGTACCCGAGGGCTTAGCGTTAGCGCTTGAAACCACGTTGGATTGGCTTCAAGCCGACTCACAGCGGCGGCGCATTATGACGCTGGGCGATGCGGCCTATCCACAAGCCCTACTCAATATTGAAGACCCGCCCGTATTGCTCTACGCCATTGGCGCACCCAGCATTTGGGAATCCGTTGTTTGGAACATAGCGCCCTGTATCGCAGTCGTCGGAAGCCGCAACCCCACGCCCCAAGGCGCAACCAACGCCCATCAGTTTGCAAAAACGCTGGCGCAGTCGGGTCTTACGGTGGTGTCTGGTTTGGCGCTGGGCGTGGACGGCGCTGCCCACGAAGGCGCTTTGAGCGCCGCCTCGTCTGAACTTGCCACCATTGCCGTCGTCGGTACCGGGCTTGACCGCGTCTACCCCAAAGCCCACTTAGGTCTGGCCCGTCGCATCGCAGAGCATGGCGTGTTACTCAGCGAATACCCCTTGGGCACACCCCCCACAGCGGCCAATTTTCCCCAGCGCAATCGTATTATTTCGGGCCTGTCTTTGGGCACGCTGGTGGTCGAGGCCGCTTTGAAGTCGGGCTCCTTGATCACCGCACGCCTAGCGCTTGAACAGGGCAAAGACGTTTTCGCCATTCCGGGTTCGATCCACAGCACGCAGTCGCGCGGTTGTCACGCATTGATCAAACAAGGCGCAAAGTTAGTGGAGTGCGCACAAGATATTTTGGAGGAGTTGCACATGGTGACCTTCTCTGAGTCTGGCAACGCCGCGACTGAAAAAATGACAGAATTTGGCAGTGAGGGCGGCTTGGATGAAGCCTCTGAACTGCTGCATGCGTTGGGATTTGATCCCAGCAGCCTTGAGGACTTGCAAGCGCGAACGGGTATCGACACCGCGCAACTGCAAGCCCAACTCATGGCACTCGAGTTGCAGGGGCGTGTAGCACGCATGCCCGGCGCATTGTTTCAGCGCGTTGAGCGCGCTTAATTAAAAGGAAGGAAAACGACATGACCACGGCACCTGATACCCCCACACCCCCTAAATTAAAAAACCCCAAGGACGTGAAGAAAAAAACAACAAAAGCGATCCCTGCGCCCAAACCCACCGATATTCTCACCACCCAACAAGCCGCGCGTATTTTGGGCTTGTCCACCACCACGGTGCAAAAAATGGTCGCCAGTGGGGAGCTTGAAGCCTGGGTCACCTCGGGTGGGCATCGGCGCATTTTTCGCTCCGCTTTGGATTCCAAAATCCAACTTCGCACTGATACGGACACGGGCCCGCGCGAATTGCGCGTGCTGCTGGCAGAAGACGATGCGATCCAAGCAGCCTACTTTGAAACGCTGCTCAAACGCTGTCGCCATCCGGTGCTTTTGACGGTTGCCACCGACGCCTCGCAAGCCTTGATTCAAATCGAGCGCCAACGCCCCGACGTGGTCGTGACCGACCTGATGATGCAGCCCTTTGATGGCTACCACCTGATTAAAACTTTGTCAGCCGAACCGGCCTACCGCGCGATTGAGTTGGTGGTGGTTACCGCGAAAACACCGGAAGAGGCGGTTGCGGATGGCGAGTTACCCGATTGGATTACCTTGTACCAAAAGCCGGTTCAAGCGGAGCGGCTGCTCGGCTATATCGACGCCTTGGCCAGCCGCGTTTCGCGCAGCCGACAAGACAAAAGTGCTTAAACCGTCGCGCCCGCGTTGGGATCGTTGGGGTCTTGCGGGTCGTTGTCTTTTTTGACTGGCGCTTTAATCAGGTCTTCACGCGCAATGCCCAACCACATCGCAATGGCAGCAGCGACGAAAACTGAGGAGTAAATGCCAAACAAAATGCCAATGGTTAAAGCCAAGGCAAAGTAGTGCAAGGTAGCGCCGCCAAACAGCAGCATCGACAAAACCATCATTTGCGTCGCGCCGTGCGTGATGATGGTGCGGCTGATCGTCGAAGTAATGGCGTTGTCAATAATCTCCACGGTATTCATCTTGCGGTAGCGGCGAAAGTTCTCTCGGATTCGGTCAAAAATAACCACTGACTCATTCACGGAGTAACCTAAGACCGCCAGCACTGCCGCCAAAACCGGCAGGGAAAACTCCCACTGAAAGTAGGCGAAGAAACCCAAAATAATAATCACATCGTGTAAGTTGGCGATGATGGCAGCGACTGCAAACTTCCACTCAAAGCGGATCGCCAGATATAGCATGATGCCCACCACGACGCAGGCCAGCGCCTTCAAGCCGTCGATGGCTAACTCGTCACCCACTTGAGGGCCTACAAATTCCGTGCGGCGCAAAGTAGCGCTCGGATCGCTGGCTTTAAGCGCCTCCAACACTTTCTCGCTTTGCTGGCCCGGCGTAGTGCCTTTTTGAACCGGCATACGGATCAACACATCTTGGGCATTGCCAAAGTTTTGAACCTGTACGTCTTTGAGACCGAGGCCGTCCACCGTTGAACGGATTGCGTTGAGATCCGCACTTTGCGAATAGCCCACTTCCATCAAGGTGCCGCCGGTAAATTCCACCGACAAATGCAAGCCGCGTGAGAACAGGAAAAACACCGCCGCCAAAAAAGTGATGAGCGAAATCAGGTTGAACGCCAAGGCGTTTTTCATGAACGGAATATCGCGCCGGATTTTGAAAAATTCCATGCTTATTTCTCCAAAGCCGTTGCGGGCGAAGTTGCACCCGACGGTGCGCCATCAGGACGCCAGATGGTGCCAATGGAAACGCTCTTTAGTTTCTTCTGGCGTCCGTACCACAGGTTGACCACACCACGCGAGAAGAACACGCCCGAGAACATGCTAGTCAAAATTCCCAAGCAATGCACCACCGCAAACCCCCGCACGGGCCCAGAACCAAAGGCCAATAAAGCCAAGCCCGCAATCAAAGTGGTGACGTTGGAGTCAATGATGGTAGCCCACGCTCGGTCATAACCCGCATGGATAGCCGCTTGTGGCGAGGCTCCGTTGCGCAACTCCTCGCGTACCCGCTCGTTAATCAACACATTGGCATCAATCGCCATACCCAAAACCAGCGCCATCGCAGCCATACCGGGCAAGGTCAGCGTCGCTTGCAGCATCGACAACACGGCCACCAAGAGCAACAAGTTCAAGGCCAAGGACACGCTAGAGATCACGCCAAAGAACAGGTAATAAATACACATGAACACGGCAACTGCGGCAAAGCCCCAGGTCACGCTGTTAAAGCCTTTGGCAATATTTTCAGCGCCCAAACTCGGGCCAATCGTGCGCTCTTCAATGATTTCCATGGGCGCGGCTAAGGAGCCTGCGCGCAACAAAAGTGCGGTGTCCGCAGCCTCCATGGTGCTCATGCGGCCCGATATTTGAACCCGCCCACCGGAAATTTCAGAGCGAATCACGGGCGCAGTCACAACCTCGCCCTTGCCTTTTTCAAACAGCAAAATCGCCATGCGTTTGCCCACACTCTCGCGGGTCACGTCGCGAAAAATACGTGCGCCTTTGGCATCCAAGGTCAGGTGAACGGCGGCTTCTTGGGTTTGGCTGTCAAAGCCGGGCTGCGCATCGGTCAGATTTTCACCGGTCAAGATCACTTGTTTTTTCACAATCACGGCCTGCCCGTTGCGCTCTAAGTAGCGCTCAGAACCAAAGGGCACCGGTCCAGTTCCGTTTTCGGCAGCGCGGGCATCGGTGCCCTCATCGACCATGCGAATTTCTAAGGTCGCAGTGCGACCCAAAATGTCTTTGGCTTTGGCCGTGTCTTGAACGCCAGGGAGCTGCACCACGATGCGGTCTAGGCCTTGCTGTTGAATCACCGGCTCTGCCACGCCTAACTCATTGATGCGGTTATGTAGCGTGGTGATGTTTTGCTTAAGGGCTTGTTCTTGTACTTTGCGAGCGGCGACCGGCAAAATCGTCGCCACCATTTTGAATTCACCCGCCTGTGCTGTATCCACCGTGCTTAAGTCTGGAAACTGTTCTTGAACCACAGCCTTGGCTGCATTGACCATCGCCGCATCCCGAAACACGACTTCGATGGTTTGGCCGCTGCGACTCACGCCACCATGGCGTACATTTTTATCTCGCAGGGCGCTACGCAAATCACCGGCCAGCGATTCCGCTTTTTTACTCAAAGCCGCTTGCATATCGACTTGCAACATGAAGTGCACCCCGCCGCGCAGATCCAGCCCCAAATACATGGGCGAGGCATGCAAAGCCGTCAACCAAGCGGGTGAACGGGATAACAAGTTCAGTGCGACCACAAACCCAGGCGCATTGGCGTCGGGATTTAGCGCTTTTTGAATCGCGTCTTTGGCTTTAAGTTGGACATCCGTATTTTCAAAACGGGCTTTGATCGAGTTGCCTTCTAAGCTCATCGCTTGGGCTGTGAGCCCTGCGGCTTTCAGCGCGTCTTCTACCCGAGTCACCGTAGCGAGATCCAATGGCATCGACGCTTTGGCTGTGGAGACCTGCACCGCAGGCGATTCGCCAAACACATTCGGCAAGGCGTACAAAGCGCCAATCACGATAGCGACCACAAGGATCGCGTATTTCCACAATGGATAACGGTTCATGGACGCTCTCGCCTGCTGCTAAGGTAAATCGGGGGACGAATCGGATTATTTGATCGTGCCTTTAGGCAAAACCTGAACGACTGCACTGCGCTGAATTTGGACTTCGACACCGCTGGCCACTTCCAAGCCGATATAGCCCTCGCCCACTTTGGTGACGGTTCCCAACACGCCGCCTACGGTCACGACCTCATCGCCTTTGGCAATTGCATCGACCATCGCGCGGTGTTCTTTTTGCTTTTTCATTTGGGGGCGAATCATGACGAAATACAAAACCACAAACATCAATACCAAAGGCAGCATGCCCATCAAAGTGGATTGCAAGTCACCACCGGCAGCAGCGGTTTGGGCAAAAGCAGAGGAAATAAACATAAAAGGCATTCCTGAAGAAAAAGGATTAGGCGCTGCTTATGCAACGCGGTGACAGTGCCAGCATGGCACTAAGAGCGGGGTGATTGTAAGGGGCGGCTAGTTGGCCCTAATCGCCCTACGTTGATAGGCTAGCCAAAGCAGGAGCGCGCCCGTCATGGCCACCGGAATAATGGAGCCCAGGTTCAGCAAGGCCCAGCCGTGGTTGGTGACCAAAGCGCCGGAGGCGAATGACGTAATGGCCATGACGGAGAAAACGCCAAAGTTGATGACGGCCTGGGCCCGGTCTTTTTCTTCGGGTGCATAGGCGCTAAAAGACAGCGTAGTGCTTGCGGTAAACAAAAAGTTCCAGCCCACGCCCAACAAAAAGAGCGCAATCACAAATTGGTGCAATTCAATACCCATGAGGGCAATGGCAATACACAGGGCATTGAGCACCACGCCTGCGCCCATGACGGAGAGCGTGCCAAATCGCTTAATCAAGGCGCCGGTGAAAAATCCGGGCGCAAACATGCCAATCACATGCCACTCCAGCACCAAAGCCGTGTCATCAAAGCTTAAGCCGCATTGCTGCATAGCCAAAGGCGTCGCTGCCATCAGCAAGTTCATCACGCCATAGCCCAGGGCTGCGCCCAAACAGGCGACTAAAAATACCGGTTGGCGCAACATTTGTAGGGCGCTGCGCCCGGTATACACCGTGTTCTTCGTAGACTTTTCTTTGGGAAACGCAATGCCGGCCATCAAAACCATTGCAACTAGCGCCACCGCCGCCAAAACCCAATAGGCGCCAGCAAAAGGCACTTCGGCCAAGCCGCGGCTTCGGGCAGCTAAGTTAGGGCCGGCAATGGCCCCTAGCAATCCGCCTGCCAAAACCCACGAGGTGGCTTTTTCGCGTTGGCTGGGTTGGGCTAATTCAGCGGCCGCAAAACGGTAGAGCTGTCCGTTGGCGCTGTAATACCCCGCAATCACCGTTGCCGCGACCAGCCACCAGAACTGGTGATGGGCAATCGCCCACGCAGCCAATACGGCAGAACCGACAGCGACCACCAAACCCAATTGAAAGGAGACTTTTCTGCCCCAGCGCATTTGCGTATACGCCACCAGAGGAGTGCTCATGGCGCCACCGACGACATAACCCATCACCGGCAAGGTTGCCATCCAGCCCAGAGGCGCCAGACTCAGGCCCACCAGCCCGTTAATAGCAATAAAGGCGACGTTATTGGTAAGAAAGAGACCCTGGCAAAGGGTTAGTAGCCACAAGTTTCTGTTCATGCCCCAGTGTAGGGCCACGCGGTGGGTTTACTTTAAGACTGGCTCCAAATGCTTTCACGCTGCTTGAGTCGAACACCGGCGATGCATTGCGCCCGCTGCCCACCCGTGATTTTTTCGCAATACCCGGAGCTACCCATGAGCATAGCCTTGCAGTAGTTGACGCCATCGCGAGAAGAAATTTGCGAACAAAAGTTCACGTTCTTCATAGTCAATGCAGTGCAAAGGGCACGCTGGTCTGCGTCTTTGTGGCGCTCACAGTCGGCCGATCCGGCCCAGCACCAGGTCGGAATCAATAAGGCGCAAAAGGCAAAGAGACGAAGCAAAGACACAAATAGGCAACGTGTAATTGAAGATGCCTAAGGCTAAATGCCTTAAAAACTGCCTGCTGTGTTTTATCAATAACTGTCATCGCTTCTTACAAATTTGTCATTTTGCTTGGCCTAGTGGCAAAGTAATGTCAATGGTGACGCGGTTGTCAGCGTGGGTTCGAACGCCGATTTCACCGCCATGGGCTTTGACGATTTCTTTGCACAAACTCAAACCCAAGCCAGAGCCCGATCCCGCGCTTATGGATTGATTACCCACATCCAAGTGCCGGTAAAAACGCTCAAACACCCGGTCGTCTAAGCCTTCTAAGGTAAGTTGGGTGGTGTTCGTCAGCGAAAAGTGAAAGGCCTGTTTGTCGTCGTGGGCTTTAAATTCAACCACGCCGCGCGCGTCGTTGTACTTGATGGCGTTGGCAAATAAGTTGCTTAATAGTTGGAACATCAGATCGCGGTCAGCCCACACCTCGGCGCTGCCACTCCAAGCGCTAGTCAATACCAAGTGAGGTGAAAAGCTGCGCAAGTCGTCCACCATTTGGCCGACCATGTCTTTGAGATGCACCGATGTTTGGGTGAGGGCGAGATGGCCTGAATCGGCTTGCGATAAAAACAACAATTTGTTGGTGATCGCGATGATGCGGTCGACCTCTTCCGCCACCAATGAGAGTTGCATTTGGGCATCCGATCGGTCTTCAGCTTGGTTAATGAGGCGCTGCAGGTGGCCCCGAATGATGGTCAGCGGGGTGCGTAATTCATGCGCGGCATCGCTAGAAAACCGACTCGCTTGCGTGTAACTTTCTCGAAAGCGGTCAATCAAGGCATTGAAGTACCCGATGAACTCCGCGAATTCACGGTAGTTGGTGGCTTGGTTGATGTGCTCGCTACTCGAGTGCAAATGGATTTGGGTGAAGGCCTTTTGCAAGTTACCAATCGGCTTGGCGGCGGCGTAACTGATAACAGCGGTCGCAAGAATCAACGCTGCCAACAAAAAAGGCCAGGTGATTTTTATGATGGAATCGCGAACTTCGACGATGTTGTCGTAATTTCTTTGAAAAACAATGCTCTGGGTTGCAACAAAAATGGTTTCGCCGTTGAAGGTGGTTTGTAATACTTTCCAGCGCGTGGATCCTGCTACCAGCGTTGCAGACTCGATCAAACCACCCCTCGGTAAAGCATCTAACTTTTCCCATGTCACGGCACTCGAAC
>JBAXOC010000039.1:0-9396 GCA_037133455.1 Comamonadaceae bacterium
CGTTGCCTGTGCCGCTAATGTTATCGGTGCCAGTGAGCGTGAGGTTTTCTACGTTGGCACTGGTGGTGTTAGAGACAGAGCTTCGAACGGTATCTGTTCCGCCCGTACTGGTCTCGGTAATGATGTCGGTGGTGCTGTCAACGATATAGGTGTCATTGCCGTCGCCACCGATAAGGGTATCCACGCCTGCTCCGCCCTCTAGGGTGTTGTTTCCGCTGTTTCCTGTAATGGTGTTGTTGAGATCGTTGCCCGTGCCGTTGATATTGTTGGAGCCAGTGAGGGTAAGGTTTTCGATATTGGCACCGTTGGCACCCGCGCCATCAGTGTCTACAAGGCTGAAGGTGACAGAGCTTTGAACGGTGTCCGTTCCGCCCGTAGTGGTCTCGGTAATGATGTCGGTGGTGGAGTCTACGATGTAGATATCGTCACCCGCGCCGCCGATAAGGGTATCGACACCTGCGTCACCATCCAGCGTGTTTGCGCCATTGTTTCCGGTGATAGTGTTGTCTAAAGCGTTACCTGTGCCGTTGATAGCAGCTGTTCCTGTGAGAGTGAGATTTTCGATGTTCCCGCCTTCAGAGCCCGCGCCGTCGGTATCTACAAGGCTGAAGCTGACAGAGCTTTGGACGGTATCGATTCCGCCCGTACTGGTCTCGATGATGGTGTCGGTGGTGGTGTCAACGATGTAGGTGTCATTTCCCCTGCCACCCTTTAACGTGTCGATACCGCCCATGCCATTAATAGTGTCGTTGCCATCACCAGCTTCAATGGTGTCGTTGCTATCTCGGCCTGAAATTTCATAACTAACACCTTTGGCAGGTAGAGGAATATAGCGGTTGCCTGAGTCATCGAGCCCGTTTGCATCTGAAGATTGAAAATCGCCATATTTGAGGTTGACGGTAGTGCCCGCCGCGGTTTTTGTAATGCCATTTCCATCGGTATAGCTGTATGAAACTCCAAAGGGTAAGACCGTTTGGTTGACCGTTTGGTTGTCGGTTGTGGTCCAAGACAGCTTAGCCTTAAAGTCTTGTCCTGAAGTCGCGTGGAGTGTGACTGCACCACCTGTAAAGGGCTTGCCATCGATTTGAAAACCGGGAGGAAGTTTGCTGGCTTCGCCACTAAAAGTCAGAGTAACAGTAGGGTCAGATTTACTAGTAATACCCGCAATAACTAACGTATTTTTGACCTGATCGCCCCATTGGGCTTTTACTTCTGTAGCACCGTCTACCATTTGGACTTTTAAGGGGTTGCCCGGCAGCATGTTACGAACAGGAACCGATCCAAATGCAACCCCGTCTTCAGTAACGACATTGTTCACTTTGGGCGTGGTGGCATCTCCAAAAAGTTCTTGCTTCGTTGCATTGACTCGGCCAGTGTCGTCAGCTGTGAAATTGTTCGATGGCGCCCCCGGCGAAGGCGAAGCCAGCGGGTCTGCCGCTGCTTCACGCGACGAAGTCTTTGTTCCTCCGTTGGCAGTGGTGGAGTGGGGGGTATCGGCGGTATTGCTTTGAGTTGCAGCTTCTAGGGCCTGGAGAATTTTTTCAATTTTTGCGGCTGTGTCTTGGGCATCTTTGCCTAATCCGAATTCATTGCCATTGATTTTTTCTGGACTATCGGGTAGCGAGGCACTGGCTAAACGAAAGCTTCCGCCTTCTACAGGTTTCAAAACACCGAGCCGCTTGATTTGGTCTGCCGCAGACAGCGATTCGCCGTTGTTAAACAGCAGTTTGCTCGCCGGGTTGATCGCGGCTTGCAGTGCGCCTTGCTGCAAAATAAATTTTTCACCGGTGGTACTAACCAACATCAAATCGAGATCAACCGCTTCAACCGAGGCGATCAGCGATGCATCAATAGGCAGTTGAAATTGAACTTCTCCAGTGGCAGACGTAGTGGGAGCAATCAGGTGCGCGGTTTCGGTACTCATGGCGATTTTTATTTTTACAGGCTAGCGGTTTCAGTGCGGGTAGCAACCATGTGGATCAGTTGCTCGTTGCGATCTTTGTTTTCTGAGAGCAAACTATCTAAACGTGTGACAAATTGGGTGCGGGAAGCGCTGTCGTTTTGTAGCGTTTGGGTGGACTGAGAGACCAAACGGTTAAGTTCAAACTGCGCTTGGCTGGTTTGTTTTTGCGATTCGGTAAATTCAGTCAATAAAAGTTCGGTTTGGGCGGCGTGTTCAGCCATGAGGCGTTGGGTATGTATCCACTGGGCTGCCATATTCTCAAAGCCATGGCGTTGAATGGTGTTGGAAGCGGTAGCGTGAGTTTGGAATGTCTCTACCAAATTGGCGTTTTGATGCTCCACAACCTCAGCTGAGCGCGCTTGGATCTGCGACATTGCCGTTTGGCTTTCAGCCATTCGCTTCATGCTCGCTTGCATGGATTGAATCATGTGTAGAACATCTTCTTTTTGAGACGCTTGCTCGGTGAGTTGATTGAGTAACAGAGCGCTGCTGTGGTTTGCGAGTTGCATTCCGCCCATGAGCGAACCCATGCCTTGCATCAGCTCCCTTACTCGCCGCTCGGATTGGTCTAGCGCGACGGTTAAACCGCGAAGCAGGGGGGAGTGTTCGGCTAAGTTGCTTAGCGCCTCGGTAACGGGCTCTAGGTCAACGATGGAGAGGTTTTTGGTGTCGTCGGTAATGTCCATCATGAACGACGTGCCGGATTGCACCAAGGCCACCAGATCGCTGGCCGCGCTTTTGACGGAGACCATTAGTAGGCCCATGATGAGAGAGCCTAAAACGCCAAAAAGCGACGCGCTAAACGCAACGCCCATCGCCTGCATAGGCGCGGTCAGACGGGCAACGAGCTCGGTGATTGCGCCCACGGGGTCAGTCATCCCCGCGCCTAAGCTAAAGGAGCCAATTAACTTTCCGATTTCTTCTAAAGCACCGAGCAGACCAATAAAGGTTCCCAAAAGGCCCATGCCAACCATCATTCCCGACATGAAGTTCGACAGCATCAAGCGGCGACTTTGGCTAGCGCCAAAACGCTCTAGTTCGGCTTCAACGGCGGAATGTTGAACGCTATTGAGCGCCTTGCCGCGCAATTCTTCAATCAATTGCAGCAAGAGAGCGATGTCAAAGTGCTTATCTGCGCGGTTGATCAGGATTTGAATTTCAGCGTGGCTGGCGCCGTCTTTAACGGCTTTGCGAAATTTGTAAAAGTGAATGAACTCTTGGTTGATACGGTAAACGTGGGAAACCATTTGGTAGCAACCCACCGCGATCAAACCAAAAATAACGTAATTAATTTGCGGGTGCGGGTTGCCCTTGACGGTTGCAGCGATAGCGCTGTAAAACAGAACGGTGCCTAAAAATACCAAGAAAACAGGAATTCCAACGTAGTAGTAGTAGCGGTAAAGCTTTTTCATTTTTTTGTCTCCATCAATCTCAATTAAGTGGGTTCGCGCAAAGCACGTTGGGTAAAGCGAAGCAAAGGCGAGAGCACATAGCTCATCACGCTGCGTTGGCCAAGAACAACATCGGCATGTGCCGTCATTCCGGGCAAGATGGACTGTTTGGCTAACAAGCCTTTGGCGCTGTTGGTTTGAATCACAACGCGGTAAAAGCGTTGGCCGTGCTCGTCGGGAACGGTATCCGCGCTCACTTCAACCACCCGGCCTTCAAGGGAGCCGTACACCGCATAGTCGTAAGCGCCTATCAAAACGCGGGTTTGAAGGCCCGGACGAAGCGAGGCGCGGTCATCCGGGCGAACGCGGGCTTCAACCGCAACGGGCCCGTCGCTGGGGGTAATTTCAAGCAAGGGCTCGCCGGGTTTGGCAACGCCACCAATGGTGTTGAAGTAAAGCCGGTTAATAAAGCCGCTGGTAGGAGCGCGAACCTCGGTGCGAGCGAGGCGGTCTTCGTCTCCATCCACAGCCAATTCAAACCGCGCAATCTCAGCACTCACCTGACTGAGCTCAGTACGAACATCGGCCCGAACCCGAGAATTCGATTCGCTTAACCGCGCCGAGGATTCCGCTACCGCAGATTCCAAACGAGTTAACGAACCCACGACATCGTTGTATTGCGTAGAGAGCCGTTGCGCTCGGCCTTGGGCCTCGAGCATTTCCATTTGCGAGGCAGCGCCTTTGCGATGTAAACCTTCCATCAAAGCGCTTTGCTTGCGTGCTAACTCCAGTTCGGTGGTTAAACCTTGGGCGCGGGTCTTGGCCTCGGCTAAGTCAGATTGACGTTGGCTTATTTGTTGGCGGACCACTGATTTTTCAGCAAAAGAGCGGCTAGAGCGCTCCCGAAAGGCGTTCACTTCGAGCTGCTGAAGTTGCTCAGGAATTTCAGCGGGAAAATCAATCGTGCTTCGTCCCTCGGCTTCAGCGCTGAGGCGAGCGTGTTGCGCTTTAAGGCCCCAAAGCTTGCTTTGTCCTTGCTGAACGGAGGTATGGGCTTGTACCGCGGAGAGGCGCATCATCACTTCTCCCGCCTTGACGGCCTGGCCTTCACGGACCAAGAGTTCGGTCACGATCCCGCCTTCAAGGTGTTGAACAATCTGCGACCGGGCAGACGCAATGATGCGACCTTCGGCACGCACAATACGGTCCACTGGAGCAAAGCAGGCCCAGACAACGATCCCACCGCCCAAGCCCAACAGAGCTAAAAGTAACTGGTGATCGCGAGTGAGGCTGTGCCAAAAGAGTTTCATGGCTGCAACTTCACCAATACTTTGGCGTTGTTCGCCCCAGCTTGGGTGCTTTCCTGAATTTTGAGATCAATCGCTCCGCCAACAACACCGTTTTCAATCAATACGTTACGTACGGTGTTAGCGCGGTAGTACGACAGGCGAAGCGCTTCGGAGAACCCTTTGGGGGAAATCACCGTGATCAACCAGCGGTTGGTTCTGAGATTTCCAAAAGTGGCAAGCTTGGTAACAATTTCGCTGCTTTCAGCGCTGGTTAAAGTGATCGCGTCTTTGGCGAAGTTAACCACCAAGCCGCCGCTGACGTCTTGCAGACTCACCGCCTCTGTGCTTGCTGGCGTTTTGGGCGCGGCGACAGCCACAGTTTCTGTGCGTGCAACAGAAGTAGCAGATGCCGAAGATGAGGAAGAAGACGAAGGTGTGGCGGCTGGAGTTTGCGTCGCTTCGCTTTGTTGAATTTTTCGCTGTGATTCAACCAAGCGGGCTTGGGTCGATTTGAGGTTCGCCTGGGCAACGCGAAGGTCATCTTGAAGCTCTGCCAAGGTGAACTCGGGTGTTCCTGCAGGCGTAGTTTCGGCTGGGGTGGGGCCGAGCGTTGCTTTGCGTTTGGATAGCTCGGCGATTTGTAAAGTAGCAGCCAGTACCACAATACTCATGACCGCGATCACAAACAACAGGTTGATCGCAAGGTTGGTTACGGCATCGACATAGCCGGGCCAAAAAATATCTGACGCATCGTCAGAGTTAGAACTCACTGACATAATTTTCTTTCAAAGGTTGGATTGAGATTGCACATCGCTGAGCAAGCCCAGGCGATTAAGTAATTGCGCTTGGGCCTTCATTTGTTGGCCTAGCGCTTGGGTTATCCGAGACCGCGCACCAAACAAGCGGTCGCTCGCATCAAGCGCTTCTAGAAGCGAGCCCATGCGGCCTGTTTTTAGCTGCTCGTTGACTGCGTTAACCACGCTTTGGGCCGAGGTTTGTTCCGCTTGGGCAGCTTGAAGGCGCAGGCTGCTTGATTGCAGCAGAGTTAAGTCTGCTTCTGTGGCTTGCGTGGTGCGTTGGGTTTCGTCGTCGAGCTTGGCTTGGCGGCTGCGCAGCTCGGCGCTGGCCTGTTGGGCTGCGAAATACTCTTTGCCACCCAACGACAGGTTCCAGGTCATGACCACCAAGGCGCGGGTATTGGTAGTCAGGGCATTGGTTCCGCCCACATTTTCTGTAGAGTCGTATTCCAGGCTGGCGCCGACAACGGGAAGGTACTTGGTGTATTCGGCGGTAACGAGGCTTTGTTGTGCGTCGACTTCTTTTTTAAGCGCCAGCAGCTCAAAGTTTTTAGCTTTCACCATCTCGCGGATCTGGTTGTTAGATCCTGGTACCGCCGGCAGCTGGTTAACAGAAGGAAGGTGCAAGGTTTGAGCGCTAGCGCCGGTCAGGCGGTAAATCTCTTGCATCGCGTTGCTGTAATTGGTTTGTTGCTCTAGGCGGGTTTGCCGTGCTGCCAAGACCCGGGTACGGGCGCGCTCAAGGTCGGCTTGGCTTGCTGCGCCCGCGCTGGTTCGCGCCTCGAGGTAGCTCAGTATTTTGTTGAGTTGGTCGAGTTGGTCATCTGAAAAATTCAGGGTGATGCGGGCTACCGCTAAATCAACCGTTGCGCGAGCGGCTGCTAAGGCGGTGGTTTCGCGCATGGCTTGCAGTCGCAAAGCGGTGGCGTCTTTGCTCTGGCGGCTGCTATCAAATTCTTTGTAGAGCGGAATATTAAAAAGTGGCTGCGTAAGACGCGCAGACTGAGATGTGTATTGGTGGTTGTTGGTCGTTGTTGATTCTGTTTTTTCTGGACCACCAGCCCAGCGCAGAGAAGCGTTGGGTAACAAGTCAGCCCGTACGACGCCAACCCGCGCTTCGGAGCTTTCGTATTGCGCTCGTACCTGCGAAAGCTGGGCGCTATTGCGTAAGGCTTGCGCAACTGCGTTGGGCAGGCTAATCGCTTTGGCTGCGACGTTCGCACTAGCGGCGCTGTCATCGTCTAAGCCAGGTAAGTCGATGCTTGCGCTTCCTGCTAAGTCGGATAGCTTCAGAGATTGATCCGAAGCAAGAGCCACGCGGCTTGTACTTGCGGTGGAAATTCCATTGGACACAGGCGCAACCGTTTGGGCGTAGCCACAAGCCACCAAGGCGTAAGACGCGATCAAACCGAAGGCAAAGGGGATTGAATAGCTACGTTCAGTTGCTTTAAAAAGTGGTGTATGCATAAAACTTTATCCAGTTAATTCAATAAATTTGAGGTTGCACCGGATTACTTGAATTCGGTAGAACTTGAATTTATGGCGAAACGGGTTGTTAAAGTTTTAAGATTTGTTAGGTAAACCTTAAATAACTAGCGCTTTGCACGCTAGGCCGTAAGGATCGCAGAATTTGCACAACTTGTGTATCCCCCAAATGGGTGAGTTTGGGGAAATATTTTTCAATTTATTGGTTGAATCATTCCATTAGGGATGGCTACAGAAACTATTTAAAGGTAAAGTGGTTCTTTATCTCATTTATTTGAAAATATAGAACCATGAATAAACATTACAACGTACTGGTACTCATTTCGCTATTGCTATCGATTACTGCTTGCGGTGGGGGGAGTGGCAGTGGTAGCAGCGCGAATTCGCCAACTTCAGTCTCCTCTGCCTCCTTAGATGCTAGTAATCAAACGGTGGCTAGCCAAGATGTTTCATCCATGGCTTTGGGGTTGTTCGATACTTCTGCCTCAGCCTTTGGAGTTGATTCACCTAAAGAGTCGTTGCTTTACAGTGAAGCTTTTTCTCACCTAGATAAATTCCCCAGTTACGTCACAGATGCCAGTGCCAACCCAATCGTAGCTGGAGCAGTTGCGAGTCAAACCTACAACTGCCCTTCGAGCGGTTCATATACTGCTTCGGTGGATGATGCAGACAACAATAGCAGGGCTAGCATGGGTGATGCCTTTTCTATCACCTATAACAATTGTGTATCTGGTGGTGTTACAGTAAATGGCACATTAAGTTTCACGATCACGGCGCTTTCAGGAACTTATGGAACGGCCCCTTACACCTTAGGTGTTTCTATGAGTTTTGGAAATTTTTCAGCAACCTCTGGAGCCTATTCTGCTGCACTCAATGGGGCCTTTTCAGTCAGTGGGTCAAAAACAGGTGCAAACGCTTTCACTCAAACAATTTCTGCCTCTTCGCTTTCCGCCAATGCAAACTATGCAGGCGTTACTCGTTCGAGATCGTTGAGTGGTTTTAGTGCGACAGAAACACGTTCTGCGGATAGCACTTATGGCTACATAACAAGTTACATGATGTCCGGGACCTTGTCGAGCTCCGGATTTAGCGGTACTCGTTCAGTATCTTTCACGACCCCAACTACATTCCAAAGACGAGGTGGTGCAACGTATCCTTACACTGGTGTGATGCTTATCACAGGAGCAAGTAACAGTGCATTAAAAATGACAACTGTGTCTAATACGCAAGTGAAGATCGAATTGGATGCCAATGGAGACTCTATTTTCGAATCCAACTCTACTGTTAACTGGAATACACTGATTTGATGAAAACGAGCACCAACTGCACTTCACGGCTTGTAGGTTGGTGTCTCTACTCTTTATTTTTTTTTGGTTTTGAGACTTTCGCATGTGAAGTATCAAAGCGTATTCTTTCGGCTGGGGCTTACTACAACGCCCTTTCAGAGCATTACGAATACTTCCCTAGTGGTTCGCAGATTCTTAGCGAAAGAGGTGCAATTCCTGGTGGAGTGTTAAATGCTATCGTCAGCTGCGACCAGTGGACGCTCAGTGGTGAAATATCCCAAAGCATTGGAACGCGGGATTACACCGGCATGAACTCACGCGGTGCACCAGTGAGCACTATTTCAAAAATTCAATCAGATGCTTCAAGGTTAAGTATCGGCTGGAGATTTCTAGAACCTGCAGAGATCATTGCAGATGTTGTTCGCGATCAAATTTTGCGTGACATCATCAGTACGCCTAATGCGCAAGGTTATCCAGAATACTACGATAGAAGTTTTATCCGTATCGGAGGGCGCTGGAGCATTCCAACGGAGTATGGACTATTAACTTTGGCCGGTCTAACGTCAGTTTCTGGTTACCAGACTGAACGTGTCAATCTACCTGGCAAAGATCCAGTTTGGCTTTCGTTCAACGAACCTGAACAATGGGAGGTTGGCGTGTCATTTCAACGAATGCTCAATGCAACAGCCTTCCTCAAGCTCGAATACCGTTATGTCAATACGTTAATCAAGCAAAGTCGCCCAAGCATACTTACAGCCTCCGGAAATCCGGTGGGAGTTGTGTATCAACCCAAAACTTTGAATATTGACCAGCCTTTATTGTTAACTGTAGGCGTACATTTCTAGCCTGATTCGTACGTCGGTAAAAAATTGTTTCGCTTCTTAAGGCTGTAACTTCTCTTCGCACATAGCCAAGGCCAAGCGCATCCCGGCTTCGGTTGCCGCCTTGGTGGCTTCGAGGCGGCATTTTTGAAGTTCCGCTTTATCTTCTTTGGACAACTGCGCTGGTTTGGAGTTAGAGCAGCTTTTTGTTCTCGCTTTGGTTTCGGCGCTTGTGGTCTCATTGCTGCAACGCAAGACTTGAATCGTTTCGTCCGCCCAGGATGGATTGGCAGACAACACAGCGACGATCAGGCTCAATGCCAGGAATGAATAGAGGCCTTGAGAATGGAGCTCTTTGTTGCTG
>JBAXOC010000040.1:0-9301 GCA_037133455.1 Comamonadaceae bacterium
AGCGCTTCCCTGCGTGTTTAGAGGAGTACCACACCCTCTTGACGGACAACCGCATCTGGAAACAAAGAACAGTCAACATCGGCATTGTGACTCCCGAGCGCGCTCTGAATATGGGCTTTACGGGGCCTATGCTGCGTGGTTCTGGCATCGCTTGGGACTTGCGTAAAAAGCAGCCGTACGATGTTTACGACCAAATGGATTTTGATATTCCTATTGGCAAGACCGGTGATGTGTATGACCGCTACTTGGTTCGTATGGAAGAGATGAAGCAGTCCAACCGCATCATTCAACAATGCATTGCATGGCTCAGAGACAATCCGGGCCCTGTGATCACCGACAACCATAAAGTGGCCCCGCCATCGCGTGAGTCAATGAAGACCAATATGGAAGGTCTTATTCACCACTTTAAATTGTTTACCGAAGGTTTCCATGTTCCTGAAGGCGAGGCTTACGCTGCGGTTGAGCATCCTAAGGGTGAATTCGGTGTTTATATCGTCAGTGACGGCGCGAACAAGCCTTACCGACTCAAAATTCGTCCCCCAGGTTTTGCCCATTTGGCAGGCCTCAACGAGATGGCCAAAGGACACATGATCGCGGATGCGGTGTCCATCATTGGAACTATGGATATTGTTTTTGGAGAGATTGATCGATGATCTCGCAATTGATGAAAACGCGCTTCGATCACGAAGTCGCAAAATTTCCTTCCAATCAAAAGCAATCTGCTGTGATGGCTTGCTTGGCCATCGTTCAGCAAGAGTTGGGTTGGGTCAGCTCCGAGAGCGAAAAAGCTGTCGCCGAGCACCTCGACATGGCGCCCATGGCGGTCCATGAGGTCACGACCTTTTACAACATGTACAACCAAAAGCCAGTGGGCAAGTTCAAATTGAACGTGTGTACCAATCTGCCGTGCCAATTGCGCGGTGGTGCGAAAGCCTTGGCCCATTTGGAAGAAAAACTAGGTATAAAAGCAGGGGAGACGACTGCTGATGGACTGATCACCCTGCAACCTAGCGAATGCCAAGGTGCTTGCGCCGATGCGCCCGTTTTATTGGTCAATGACCGAACCATGTGCAGCTTTATGAGCAATGACAAGTTAGACCAATTGATTGATGGACTGAAAAAAGCGGGGTCAACCCAATGAATGTCGAGCAGTTATTAGCCCAATTTCAGGCGACGGGCCAGGAGTCTTCTTTTCACAATCGCCACATCAATCCGCAAATCATGGCGGGTTTAGACGGAAGCAATTGGGGCCTGAAGGCCTATGAAGCGCGCGGCGGTTACCAAGCCTTGCGTAAAATTTTGGGTAAAGACGGGGGCGAGGGCCTCACCCAAGACCAAGTGATTGCCACCGTCAAAGAATCTGGTTTGCGCGGGCGTGGGGGTGCAGGTTTCCCTACCGGCTTGAAGTGGAGTTTCATGCCTCGTCAGTTCCCCGGTCAAAAATACCTGGTCTGTAATTCCGATGAGGGTGAGCCCGGAACCTGTAAAGACCGAGACATCATGCAGTTCAATCCCCATTCAGTGATTGAAGGCATGGCCATTGCAGCTTACGCCATGGGAATCAACGTCGGATACAACTACATTCATGGTGAAATTTTTCAAACCTACGAACGCTTTGAGGCAGCCTTAGAAGAAGCGCGTGCCGCAGGGTTTTTGGGTGACAACATCTTGGGTAGCAGTTTCAGCTTTCAGTTGCACGCCTCTCACGGGTTTGGTGCGTACATTTGCGGAGAAGAAACTGCGCTGCTGGAGTCTTTAGAAGGTAAAAAAGGCCAGCCTCGGTTTAAGCCACCTTTCCCTGCTAGCTTTGGTTTGTATGGCAAACCCACAACGATCAATAACACCGAGACATTCGCAGCCGTTCCTTGGATCATCCGAAACGGCGGCGCTGAGTATTTAGCGTGCGGAAAACCCAACAATGGCGGCACCAAAATATTCTCGGTCAGTGGTGACGTAGAGCGCCCCGGAAACTACGAAGTGCCTATGGGCACACCCTTTGCCGCGCTCTTGGAGCTCGCAGGTGGGGTACGCTCAGGCCGGCAGCTCAAAGCGGTGATTCCTGGTGGATCGTCTGCGCCCGTGTTGCCTGCGGCCATCATGATGGATACCACGATGGATTACGACTCTATCGCTAAGTCGGGATCGATGTTGGGCTCGGGCGCCGTGATTGTGATGGATGACTCACGTTGCATGGTGAAGTCGCTGCAACGCTTGTCTTACTTCTACTCTCATGAATCCTGCGGACAATGCACGCCTTGCCGCGAAGGCACAGGCTGGCTGTGGCGGATGGTGGACCGGATTGAAAACGGCCATGGCCGCGCTAGTGACATGGACTTGCTTGACAGCGTAGCGGGCAACATCATGGGGCGCACCATTTGCGCCTTGGGTGACGCTGCAGCCATGCCCGTGAAAGGCATGCTCAAGCATTTCCGGCATGAATTTGAATACCACGTTGAGCACAAGACCTGCATGGTCGGTGCTTACGTTTAATCGGTGGTCTCCCATGGTTGAAATTGAACTCGACGGCAAAAAAGTAGAAGTGCTTGAAGGCAGCATGGTGATGCATGCGGCTGAAAAAGCTGGCACCTACATTCCCCATTTTTGTTATCACAAGAAACTCAGCATCGCTGCCAATTGCCGCATGTGCTTGGTGGATGTTGAAAAAGCCCCGAAACCGATGCCCGCCTGTGCCACCCCCGTGACGCAAGGTATGGTGGTGCATACCAAGAGCGACAAAGCCATTAAGGCGCAACAGTCGGTCATGGAGTTTTTGCTCATCAATCACCCGCTGGATTGCCCGATTTGCGACCAAGGCGGCGAATGCCAATTGCAAGATTTAGCCGTAGGCTACGGTGGATCAGGTTCTCGCTACGAAGAAGAAAAGCGTGTGGTTGCGGTCAAGGACATCGGTCCTTTAATCAGCATGCAGGAAATGAGCCGTTGTATTCATTGCACGCGCTGCGTTCGCTTCGGCCAAGAAGTCGCGGGCATGATGGAGTTGGGCATGTCGCACCGCGGCGAGCATGCCGAGATTGAAACCTTTGTTGGGCAAACGGTTGATTCGGAACTTTCCGGAAACATGATTGATATTTGCCCTGTAGGCGCACTCACCAGCAAACCTTTCCGTTACAGCGCCAGAACGTGGGAGTTGTCCCGCCGTAAATCTATCAGCCCCCATGATTCCACCGGTTCTAACTTGATTGTCCAAGTCAAGAACAACAAGGTCATGCGCGTGGTTCCGCTTGAAAATGAAGCAGTCAACGAATGTTGGATTGCCGACCGAGACCGTTTTTCCTACGAAGCCCTGAATTCTGATGCGCGCTTAACGTCGCCCATGATCAAGCATGGCGGAAGATGGGAAACCGTCGATTGGCAGACCGCTTTGGAATACATTGCCAATGGCTTGAAGCAAATCAAAAACAACCACGGAGCAGCCTCGATTGGCGCCCTGGTCAGTCCGCACAGCACCTTAGAAGAGTTGTATCTGGCTGGGAAACTCATGCGTGGTTTGGGCAGTGAAAACATCGATTACCGTATGCGTAATGCAGATTTCGCTGCCCACGAAGGCGTGCGTACTCTGGGAACACCGATCGCTAGCCTGACCACCATGCAGCGCGTACTGATTGTGGGCTCCAACCTTCGCAAAGACCACCCCTTGTTTGCCCAGCGCTTGCGTCAAGCGGCGAAGTCTGGCTGTGCGATCCATTCGATCGGAGCCTCTGCGAGCCAGTGGGCGATGCCAATGGCCAGCGATGCGTCATTGCCAGCGCAACAGTGGCTGAGCGCTTTGCAAAGTGTGGCAACTGCCGTTGCTGAGCAGACAAACCTTGCAAGTCCCTATGCTGTCAAAGTCACCCCGCAAGCCCAAGTGATTGCAAAGTCTTTGCTGAGCGGCGAACGCAAGGCCGTTTTGTTGGGGAATGCGGCCGCCCACCATGCCCACGCTTCTGCGCTGTTGGCGGTTGCGAATTGGATCGCCCAACACACCGGTGCCACAGTGGGTTATCTCACTGAAGCCGCCAATACAGTAGGTGCGCAATTTGCTGGTGCCATGCCAGCTGGATCGGGTTTGAATGCCCAGCAAATGATCAACGGCGGTCTGAAAGCGGTTTTCCTGTTGAATACGGAGCCTGAGTTTGACAGCGTCCAAGGACATAACGCCGTTACTGCTTTAGCCAAGGCTGAGATGGTTGTCGGCATGGGGCCATTTATAGCAAATAAAGAGTGCTGCGATGTGATTTTGCCGATCGCTCCTTTCTCTGAAACACCGGGCACCTTTGTTAATGCCGAAGGTCGGGTTCAAAGTTTCCATTCGGTTGTGAAACCGTTGGGAGAAACACGTCCGGCTTGGAAAGTGTTGCGTGTCATTGCCAACACCATGAAAGTCCCTGGATTTGAATTTGAGTCCGCACAAGAGGTTCTGCAGGAAGTATTCGGCGGCGAAGTGCCTAGCCATTTACCTGCTGAGCGCTTGAGCAATGCATGCACCGCACCAACGGTTTTGGCTGCTGAGGTTTCAGAACCGTGTGTGGCGCTAATTTACCAACTCGACTCCATCGTGCGCCGTGCAAGCGCACTGCAGATGACGGCAGATGCGCGTAACGAACATAACGCACAGGAGGTATTGGCATGATCGATACCGTTTACAACTTCGGATTGCATATATCCCCTAGCGCGTGGTGGATCACTGTCGTTTGGCCCGTCTTGTGGACTCTAATGAAAATTGTGGTGGTGGTGCTTCCCCTAATGGGCGCAGTGGCCTACTTGACGCTCTGGGAGCGGAAGTTTTTAGGTTGGATGCAAGTGCGCATAGGCCCCAATCGCGTCGGCCCCTGGGGTTTGTTGCAACCCATCGCTGATGCGCTGAAGTTGCTAACCAAGGAAATCTTGGTTCCCGCTGCGGCTAACAAAGGTTTGTTTTTCATTGGCCCTGTGCTGACCATCATGCCAGCTATGGCTGCTTGGGCCGTGATTCCGTTTGGTCCTGAAGTCGCGCTGGCCAATATCAATGCCGGATTACTTTTTGTCATGGCGATCACCTCCATGGAAGTCTATGGAGTCGTCATTGCCGGTTGGGCGTCCAATTCCAAGTACGCTTTTTTAGGCGCACTGCGTGCATCCGCGCAAATGGTCAGTTATGAAATTGCCATGGGCTTTTGCCTTGTCGTGGTCTTAATGATCACGGGCAGCATGAATATGACCGACATCGTATTGGCCCAAGGCAAAGGCGTCTTTGTCGATGCCGGTGTGGGCGTTCTGTCATGGAACTGGCTGCCCTTGCTGCCTATTTTTGTGGTGTACGTGATCTCGGGCATGGCTGAAACCAATCGCCATCCTTTTGACGTGGTTGAAGGTGAAGCGGAAATTGTGGCTGGCCACATGGTGGAGTACTCCGGCATGTCGTACGCCATGTTTTATCTGGCGGAGTACGCCAATATGTGGCTGGTTTCTATTTTGGCTGCCATCATGTTTCTAGGGGGCTGGTTGTCGCCGGTGGCGGCCCTTGAATGGATTCCAGGTTGGATTTGGCTAGGTATCAAAACTTTTGCTGTGGTGAGCTTGTTTATTTGGGTGCGCGCCACGTTTCCGCGGTTTCGCTACGATCAGATCATGCGTTTGGGCTGGAAAGTTTTCATCCCCGTGACGCTCGTTTGGCTTGTTGTTATCGGTGTCTGGATGCAGACTTCCCTGAATATTTGGAAGTAAGAGAACCCCATGTCTTCAAACTCTGTTGCTTATAAGCCTTCTGCCTTTTCTTTAAAAGATTTTCTCTACAGCTTTTTGCTCGTTGAGTTGCTAAAAGGGCTGGCGCTTACCGGACGCTACGCTTTTCGTAAAAAAATAACGGTCCAATTCCCGGAAGAAAAAACCCCTTTGTCACCTCGGTTTCGGGGCCTGCATGCCTTGCGACGTTACGAAAATGGTGAAGAGCGCTGTATTGCCTGCAAATTATGCGAAGCCGTTTGTCCTGCGATGGCGATCACGATTGAGTCAGATGTTCGCGAGGATGGCTCTCGTCGAACTTCTCGCTATGACATTGATCTGACGAAATGTATTTTTTGTGGCTTTTGTGAAGAAAGCTGCCCCGTGGACTCTATTGTCGAAACCCATATCTTGGAATACCACGGCGAAAAGCGTGGCGATTTGTATTTCACCAAAGAGATGTTGCTGGCTGTAGGCGATCGCTATGAATCCGAAATTGCTGCCAATAAACAGGCAGATGCGAAATACCGCTGAACTGTCGCAAGAAAGAGTTTGAACCATGAGTGTCACCACCGGTCTTTTCTACGTATTCTCAGCGGTCTTGCTGTTTGCTGCGTTTCGGGTTATCACGGCACGCAACCCCGTGCACGCTGCTTTGTATTTGGTGTTGACCTTTTTCCAAGCGGCGATGATTTGGATGCTTTTAGAAGCGGAGTTTCTCTCTATTACCTTGGTATTGGTTTACGTAGGCGCAGTGATGGTGCTGTTCTTGTTTGTCGTGATGATGATGGACATTAACGTTGAAAACCTTCGCGCCGGCTTTTGGACACACTTTCCTTTGGCTGCAGTGGTCGGCGTCGTGATTGCGCTTGAAATGGCCGCCGTGTTGATGGGTGGCTTTCGGGTGGTTGAAGATCCTTCTGCGATTACCCAGGTGCCTGGTGGCCTGTCCAATACCCAGCAGTTGGGCAAGCTCATTTACACCCAGTACCTCTACCCCTTAGAAATTGCCGCTGCTATTTTGTTGGTCGCCATGATCGCTGCCATTGCACTGACCTTGCGTGCTCGCAAGGATAGTAAATATGTGAGCCCGGGTGATCAGGTCCGTGTCAAAGCGGCAGACCGGATGATGGTTTTGAAAATGCAGGCCAGCCACGTGTCGCCTGACCCCACGGAAGCGGCCCCTACGGAGACCAAAGTATGACCCTCACCCTTGGCCACTTCTTATCTCTGGGTGCGATGCTCTTCGCGCTTTCGGTGGTAGGTATTTTCTTAAATCGACGCAACCTCATCGTCTTGCTCATGGCCATTGAACTCATGCTCTTGGCCGTCAATACGAATTTCGTTGCCTTCTCTCATTACTTGCACGACATGCACGGTCAAGTCTTCGTGTTCTTTATTCTGACGGTTGCAGCCGCTGAGTCAGCCATCGGCTTGGCCATTTTGGTCTTACTGTTCAGAAGTCGCTCCAGCATCAGCGTGGACGAACTCAATACGCTCAAGGGTTAACAACAAGATGAGTCAAACCCTCAACACTGCAACGCTTTTAGCCGTACCTTTGGCTCCCTTGGTGGGTGCCGCATTGGCTGGTATTTTTGGCACGCAATTTGGTGGCAATTGGATAGGTCGCAAAGTCACCCACACCTTGACCATCGCGGGTGTCTTTTTGGCTTTTGTTTTGTCCGTGATGACACTGCAAAGCGTCGTACAAGATGGCGCACGTCTGAATGAAACGCTCTATACCTGGATGGTCGTAGGCGGGTTAAAAATGGAAATTGGATTCATGGTGGACGGTTTGACCGCCATGATGATGGTCGTGGTGACCTTTGTATCGTTGATGGTGCATATTTACACCATGGGCTACATGAAAGAGGACGAAGGCTACAACCGTTTCTTTGCCTACATTTCCTTGTTCACCTTCTCAATGTTGATGCTGGTGATGAGTAACAACATGTTGCAGCTTTTCTTTGGCTGGGAAGCTGTGGGATTGGTGTCGTATTTGTTAATTGGGTTTTGGTTCAATAAACCCAGTGCCATTTTTGCGAACATGAAGGCCTTCTTAGTTAACCGCGTGGGTGACTTTGGATTTATCTTAGGTATCGGATTGATCGCAGCCTTTGCTGGAACCCTCAATTACACAGAAGCTTTTGCGAAGTCGGCTGAACTCAGTGCTTTGACCCTGCCTGGCACCGACTGGATGCTAGTCACCGTGATTTGTATTTGTCTCTTTATTGGTGCCATGGGCAAGTCAGCCCAGTTCCCATTGCACGTCTGGCTGCCTGATTCGATGGAAGGTCCTACGCCCATTTCTGCGCTGATTCACGCCGCCACGATGGTGACTGCAGGCATCTTTATGGTGGCCCGGATGTCGCCGTTGTTCGAGTTGTCAGATACCGCGCTGAATTTCATCTTGGTCATTGGTGCGATCACCGCCTTGTTCATGGGCTTCCTAGGCATCATTCAAAACGACATCAAACGGGTGGTTGCCTACTCCACGTTGTCCCAACTCGGTTACATGACTGTCGCCCTTGGGGCGTCGGCTTACTCTGTTGCCGTATTCCATTTGATGACGCATGCGTTCTTTAAAGCCTTGTTGTTCTTGGGTGCGGGCTCGGTCATCATGGGGATGCACCACAACCAAGACATTCGCTGGATGGGCGCTGTTCGCAAGTACATGCCTATTACGTGGATCACGTCTTTGCTAGGGTCGTTGGCTCTGATCGGAACGCCGTTTTTCTCAGGTTTTTACTCAAAAGACAGCATCATTGAAGCCGTCGCAGAGAGCCATTTGCCTGCGGCTGGGTTCGCTCACTTCGCTGTGCTCGCTGGCGTTTTTGTGACTGCGTTTTATTCCTTTCGAATGTACTTCTTGGTCTTTCACGGCAAAGAGCGTTACGACCAAAATCCAGATCGCCACCATGATGCGCAGCATGATTCGCATGGCCATGAGAGCGACCATTCACCCCACGAGTCGCCTTGGGTCGTTTGGGTTCCGTTGGTGCTTTTGGCGATTCCATCGGTCGTGATTGGTTTTATGACGATTGAGCCCATGCTGTATGGGGAGTTTTTCAAGGGTGCTATCGCTGTCAATGCCGAGAAGCATCCGGTGATGCAAGAGCTCGCGCATGCATTCCACGGCCCTGTGGCCATGGCAATCCATGCGTTGACCACCGCTCCCTTTTGGTTGGCTTTGGCTGGTGTGGTGTCGGCTTGGTATATGTACTTGGTCAACCCTGCGGTACCGGCTGCATTTGCCCGTGCCTTGCGACCCTTGGTCGTCTTGTTGGAAAACAAATACTTTCTTGACTGGTTCAATGAAAACATCTTGGCGCGTGGCGCACGTTTGCTAGGTACTGGACTGTGGAAGGGCGGCGACCGGGCCTTGATTGATGGCTTCTTTGTCAACGGATCTTGGCGGGTTGTCGGTTGGATTTCTAGCAAGGTGCGCCATTTGCAGTCAGGCTACCTCTACCACTACGCCTTGGTAATGATTTTGGGTATTTTTGTGCTGATGACGTATTTCGTCTGGCTCAACAAGTAAGGAATAAGAAAAATGGGAATGTTGAGCCTTGCTATTTGGACGCCCATTGCGTTTGGT
>JBAXOC010000041.1:0-9296 GCA_037133455.1 Comamonadaceae bacterium
TAGCCGTAGATCCACCAGAAATCGAGTTGGTTTGATCTTTACCAAAGTTGTAGCTGGCAAGAACAGTCACACCACCCCAGTTAGGAGATTCGTATGCAACGATATCTCCTTGACGGCCGCCCAAACGGTTCAAAATCGATTTTGATCCATAGTCATTGCTAGCATCGTTCAAGTTGTTGTACAAGTCGAGAGCTTGTTGCTTGCCGGATAATTTATAGGCGTTGTCGTAACGACCCAAACGGACTGTTCCGAATGACTTGGAGCTGATACCGGCAAACGTATTACGATTTCCAATTTCAGATTTGTCGTCGGTGGTTGTTCCGGTATTACCTAACATTACACGGCTTTCAATTTGTGCAATGGCAGCCAGGTCAGGGCTTAATTCGTGTTTGACTTTAAAGCCCAATTTTGATGTTTGATCCATCAAACGATTTTGGTTTGATGTGAGTGAAGTCAATACAGCTGTAGGACCTGCTGTAACGCTCACGTTTTCAACTGCAGTTTGCAAGGTGCCATACATCGCAAATGGACCAATTTCAACGTCCGCCATGGCGGAACTTGCAGCAAACGCGCTTGTGATTGCGAGTGCAATGAGGTGTTTTTTCATGATTAAACTTTCGAAAGGTTAGGAGAATTGCCAAGAATCAAGAATTACTTCTTGATTTATTGATTGACAGGTTGAATTTTTAATTTTTCATGTGTCAGCTTTGTTAAAAATACTGCCTTTAATGAAAGTGTTGAATAAATGAAACAGGTAAGTTGCGTCATCAAGATGTCATAAATTTTCTATAAAGACACTATGTGATATGGCCAAGTAGCTGCTTTTTTGTCATCACCCTGTCGCACGCAAAAGCTATAAATGCGATGTGAAAACTCTAGAACCCACTTCAATCGAGATTGACTTTGCGCCTACCCCTTGGAAGGGTGAGGTTGGCATGTCTGCGTGTCCTGGAAAAGCGCAATCAGGCCTTGGTGGTGAAAACCCATTGGCGGCTGATATTGCGCAGATACTTGCGCATGGAATAAAAACGGTCGTGAGCTTACTCGATACCATTGAGCTACAACGCTTGGGGGCGAAGAACCTCTCCCACCATTTGGGTTTGCACGGTATTGCGTGGCACCAGCTGCCAGTGGTGGATTTTGGCGTTCCTTCAGCGGCCGTAACGGCGCAATGGCGGCGGTTAATACCGCAGCTTACGAATACGCTGCAATCAAGCAATATCTTGGTGCATTGCGCCCACGGAAAGGGGCGAACGGGTACTTTGGTAGCCACCATGTACAAAACATGGGGCTGGAGCAGCGAGGCAGCGATTGCCCGTGTGCGTCAATACCGACCTGGCGCGATTGAGACCCACAAACAAGAGTCGTATGTGGAGGCCTTTACGCCACTTTCACTTGTTCCATCAGCGTAGCGTAATGTTCCAAAGAGGGTGTGATTTGCCCGGGAACCTTGGCTAAATCATCGTAGCGGCGTAAGCGCACGGCTTCCGAATAAAACGTCAGAGATTCAAAAGAACGCACCTGCTCTTCGTCGTACCGGCCGCCTTGCAGTTCAAGGCTGTGCTTCGATGCCGGTGACAGGGCTTCCCAATAGCCCGCATCAACCGCACACAAATAACGTTTGGCATCCACATGCAACTTAATGGGTTCTAACACCGCGTCAGAGAACTGACTGCGCAAAAAGGGCAGGGCAACGAACTGATGCAGGTCGTCGACTGTTGGCAACCCATCGGCGGGAACTTCATCGGGGCGCTTGGTGCTTAAGATGTGGCCAAGGTCGTGGAGCAAAGCTGCCACCACCGTTTCTGGGGTTTCATTGGCCTCTTCGGCGAGGTGGGCGCATTGCAAAGCGTGGTCGAGCTGGCTGACGGCTTCTTGGCCGTACCACGTGGTGGCGCGGCTGCCTAGCAGTTGAACGATTTCAGGGATCGACAAAGACATGGGTTTTCCTCAAAAAGCAAGGCTACCGCGCCCGCACTCCAATGATGGAGAAGCGGAGTTTGGAGCACAAATGATCAATTACAGACACGGTCACCAAGATGAGCAAAATCACAAATGACATTTGCTGGAATTCCACGGTGCGAATTTGCTCAGACAAAATACTGCCAATTCCGCCAGCGCCGACAATACCAATAATGGAGGCGCTGCGGGTGTTAGCTTCAAATGCGTACAACACTTGGCTCATTAGCACGGGCAGGAGCTGGGGCAATATACCGAAACGAACAGCTGTAACTGACGAGCCGCCTGTGGACATAATTCCCTCAACCGGGTTTTTGTCTGCCGCTTCAATCGCTTCAGAAAATAATTTTCCGAAAATTCCCAAGTCCAACATGGCCAAGGCTAAAACGCCCGCAAACGGGCCTAAGCCAACCACATTAATCCAAATCAACGCCCAAATCAAAATATCAACGCCGCGCAAGGTATCAAAACTGCGTCGGGCAAAAAATTGAACAACGCGGTTCATCGTCGTGTTGCGAGCAGCTAAGAAACCCAAGGGAAATGCAAGGGTTGCGGCTGTCAAAGTTCCTACCAACGCTATGGCAAGCGTCTCCAGCATGGCATACAAGTAAATGCCCGTGCGTGTCCAGGTTCCTGGGTCGGGTGGAAACATCAAAACAACGATACGGCCGAGCTCACCAACGCCACCCACGATTCGGGCATATGTGATGTCTAACGTATGAAGGCCAAAGCCAAACAACACGACGCCAGCTAACGCGATGGCAAACCCACGCAGATTCCCTTCGTAAAAGGGTTGAAATTCAGTGCTGTGGCGTTGGCGGAGTTCTTCGCGGGTACTCATGATGCAATCTCTTGTCCAAGCAAGCGGTGACGAATTTTTTCGGTCACCGCATCAATTACCATCACCGTCGCAATAATTAGTACCAAGAGAGCGCTGATGTCTGAATAGTAAAACTTACGAATCACTTCCAGTAAGGTTTGACCAATTCCACCTGCGCCCACAAAACCCAAAACCGCCGCACCGCGCACATTGATTTCAAAGCGTAACAAGGCGTAACTTGCAAAATTGGATGCCACCTGAGGCAAAACGGCGAACCTGACTTTATGCAACCAAGTACCGCCGGTTGAGACAACCCCATCGATCGGTTTCATATCGATGTTTTCTACCACTTCGGCAAACAATTTTCCCAAAGCGCCTGTGGTGTGAATGGCCAGTGCCAAGATGCCAGGCAAGGGGCCCAAACTAAACGCCACAACAAAAATCAATGCGAACACCATCTCAGGGACGGTTCGCGCAAACTCTAGAAAGCGCCGGGTGATAAAGACTACCGACGCGTTGGCGGTTACGTTTTTACTCGCCAAGAAACACAGACCTAAGGCGGCTGACGCGCCCACCAAGGTGCCTACATAGGCCATCAACAAGGTCTCTCCCATCAGAGCCAACCATTTTTTCCATCCCCAGAACCACTCTACGGGATCGCTCAATACCGACTGGCCGTTTTCAAGATGGGCAATACGAACAATGTAGCTGGTGAAGGCCCCGATATTGTTGTAGAACTTCGAAAACGAGATCTCCGTGATGTGTCCGGAGAATACGACGCACACGCCCAACACCAACAAGCCCAGCCAAAGCTGGCGGCGTTTAGCCACCACAGCTTGGGCATAGGCCACGCCCATGGTGTTGAGCGTTGTCATAGGTGCTTACTTCTTGCGCAATGCGTCAACAAACTGATTAAGCGCAATCACTGGCAGGTAAGCTTCGTGCTTGACCGCTTGCATAGGCTCATTTTTGCCAGCAGAAAGTTTGTCAAACGCAGCTTTGTCTTTTTTGGGAGCATCAAAAAAGGCTTGTTCAATTTTCTTTTTCAAATCAGCGGGCAGGCTGTCCAAGTAGGCAACAGGTCCGTTCACAATAGGATCGGATTTAAAAATGATACGGAAGTCTTCTTTTTTAACCATGCCTTTATCGGACATGCGAACCAACTCGGAATCGTTATCGTTATTCCAGGCATTGGCTGCTACATCAACGGTGCCTTGATTGAGTGCCATCACCGCGTTGGTATGGCTCCCGGTGTAAACCACTTTGCCAAAAAACTCATCTGGTTTGATACCCATTTTGTCCATTGAGTAGCGTGGCACGTTGTTGCCAGAGGTTGAGTTGGGGTCAACCAATCCCATATTTTTGCCTTTGAGATCTTCAATCTTTTTGTAAGGAGAATTGGCCTTCACATAAAACACGGAGTAGTATTCTTTGACGCCGCCTTTGTTGACCTCTTGGGCAAAAGGACTGGTCTTGACGTCGATCATGCGAGCTCGGGCGTATGAAGAAGCACCGTAATAGGCAATGTGAATTTGCTCAGCGCGTTGGCCTTCAATCACAGCAGCGTAGTCACCTGCAATGCGCAGTTTGACAGGAACACCGATTTCACGGGACAAATAGGCGATGAAATCACCATAACGCTCAGTAACCTGAGCCGCATTTTCATCAGGGATGCTGGCAAAAATTAATTCGGGGTATTTGGCTTTCCAATCTTGCGCTTGGGCAGAAGCCATGAGCGCGCTAGAAGCAGCCAATGCGAGGAGAACGCGGCGATTCAACATACGAAGTTCCTTAGTAGTTAAGTTATGAAAAAACACAGGGGGGGAGATATTTAAGCGGTGTGAACCACGCGCTCAAAAGGGAGAACATTGGTTGGGTTGCGATCACTCTCACGGTCAGAGTGAAGCACCTCGTCAGCTTCAATGCCGTAAAGCGACTTCACCAGGTCTTGACTCAAGGCTTCAGGAGCGCCATCAAACACCACACGCCCGGCAGACATTCCAACCAAGCGGTCGCAGTAATTGCGGGCAACATCGAGTGCATGCAAGTTGCATAAGACCGTAATCCCCAGATCTTTGTTAATACTTTGCAGCGCGTCCATAACCATTTGGGTGTTGCGCGGGTCCAGCGAAGCAATCGGCTCGTCGGCCAAAATAATTTTGGGGCGTTGAACCAGGGCGCGGCAGATGGCTACGCGTTGCTGTTGGCCGCCGGAAAGTTGGTCGCAACGCTGAGCGGCAAAGTCTGCCATGCCAAAGCGGTCTAAGGCTTCCAGCGCGTCGAGCTTGTCGGCTTCACTCCACAGGGTTAAAAGAGCACGCCAAGTTGGCACACTGGTTAAGCGGCCCATCAAAACGTTGGTCAAAACATCCAAACGACCAATCAAATTGAACTGCTGAAAAACCATGGCGCAATTACGACGCCATTGGTTCAAGGCCTTGCCTTCTAGATCGGTGACTACCGTGCCTTCGAACTCAATGGAACCTGTGGTGGGTTCGTTGAGGCGGTTGATCATTCGTAGGAGCGTGGATTTTCCAGCGCCTGAGCGGCCAATGATTCCGACAAAACTCCCCGCTTCAAAATCAAGCGAGACGCTGTCAACCGCGGTGGTATTTCCAAAGCGTTTGTTGAGGTTGTGAAGTGCGAGAGTGTTCATAGTTTGTAAGGCTGCGTTCTGCCAACTTTCAAATTAAAAAAGCGAGCTTAGGTGGCCTGTATGTCATTGGTGTGACGCAACTAAACCACGCGAACACCACCGCGCCAGACCGCGCGAACAATGGGTTGTTGGCGTCCGTTGGCGAGCGTGGTGATCCGCATTTGGACTAAATCCGCACGCATTTCAGGGGCAATACTGCCGCGGTCATGTAAGCCAATCGACTTGGCGGGATTGCGGCTCACCAAGGCCACGGCTTGGGGCAAGGTCAGGCCGGCGGTTTCCGTGAGGCGAACCACGGCAGAAAGCAAACTGCCTGGAACATAGTCCGACGACAAAATATCCATCAAGCCCAATTTGGCAAGCTCGATGGCTGACACATTACCGGAGTGCGATCCACCGCGCACGACGTTGGGCCCGCCCATGATGGTCAGCATGTTGCGATCGCGTGCGGCTTGGGCGGCGGCAACCGTAGTTGGAAACTCGCACACCGTGGCGCCCTCGGCAAACGCCTGCTCTACGTGGGCAACGGTCGTGTCATCGTGGCTGGCCAGTGCAATTTGGTACTCGTTACAGTAAGCGGTAAAGTAGGCGCGGTGGGGTTGCGCGTAGAGTGCTTGGAGCTCGATAGACATAGCTACGCGTTCGTCAAACTTTTCTTTGCTCCAACCTTTTTTTCCAGAAAAATAGATCCACGCGTGTTCTAAGTTTTCCCACTGGCGCTGGCCTGGGGTGTGGTCCATCAGGGAGATCATGCGCACCATCGGGTTGCCCACGAACGGCGCAAATAACTCCAGCGTATTGGGCGCGGGCAACTCGCAGCGCACATGCAGCAAGTGATCAGCACGCAATGTTCCGCGCTCGGAAAATTCTTTAATACAGTCGAGTACAGAATTCCATTCGCTGCCGCGCACACTGTCGGGGTCGGCCTCGCCAACGCCCAAAGCGTCTAATACCGTGGTAATTCCTGCTGCTGCAATTTCAGCATCGTGGGCTAACAGCGCGGGCGCATCGTCCCAGCGCACTTTAGGGCGGGGCATCAGGTGGCGCTCAAAATTGTCGGTGTGTACTTCCACCATGCCAGGCATTAGATAGTCACCCTGCAAATCAATCGCACCGCTGATGGCGCTAGCGCCTTGGTCAATGCGCTCAATGGTGCCACCATGGCTGAAGAGTGTTCCAGTGACGACTTCGTCATCAAGAACCAAGCGGGCGTTGGTAAAAATCGTGGGGCTTGCGGTTGGTGAGTTCATAAGGTGGTCGTAAAAGATTGCATCGCAACCGTGCGACTGGCGACGGCTTGTGCAACATGGTCATCGTGAAAAATGCCAACGATGGCGACACCTTGGGCGCGGGCTTGGGTAATCAGTTCGATCACCGTTTGGGTGTTATCGGGGTCCAGAGAGGCGGTGGGTTCATCGAGCAACAACAAGGGCCGCGGCTTGATAAAACTGCGGGCGATGTTGATGCGCTGCTGCTCGCCTCCGGAAAACGTAGCCGGTGGAAGCTGCCACAGCGATTGCGGAATACGCAAACGGGTCAGCCAATGGGCGGCCTGTTCGCGGGCTTGGGTCGGGCTGATGCTGGCGTCCCCCCCTTCGAGCAAAGGTTCAGCCACGATATCAATCGCAGCAACCCGCGGAATGACCCGCAAGAATTGGCTCACATAGCCCATGGTCTGGCTGCGCAGGTGGAGTACGGTTCGGGCGCTGGCTTGGGTAATGTCTATGGGGGTGCCATCGGTATCACGCACCCAAATGTGTCCGTGGGTCGCACGGTAGTTTCCGAATGCGAGCTTGAGCACCGTGCTTTTTCCCATGCCTGAGGGGCCGCTTAGACGAACGCACTCCCCCGGTAGCAAAGACAAGTGAAAGTCTTGGAGTACAGGCAAATCTGTGCTGTTTTGCAAATGCAAAACAAAATGTTTACTGACTCCCTGCATGTCAAGCAAAGGCGCAGGTCCTGTCTGTGGGTGGGTCATGGTTGCAGCACCGAAGAAACCAAAAGCTGGGTGTAGGGGTGTTGCGGGTCGTCCAATACTTGATCGGTCAGACCGGTTTCGACGGCTTGGCCGTTTTGCATCACCAACATGCGCTGGGCTAACAAGCGAGCCACTGCCAAATCATGGGTGACGATGATGGCAGCGAGATTCATCTGGCGCGTCAGCATGCGCAACATATCGAGCAGCCGGGCTTGTACCGAAACGTCCAAGCCCGAGGTGGGTTCGTCCATAAAGACCAAGCGCGGTTGCGTGATCAGGTTGCGGGCGATTTGAAGCCGCTGGCGCATTCCGCCTGAAAACGTATCAGGCCGATCATCCATGCGGCTGGGACTTATTTCTACGCGTTCTAACCAATCAGTGGCTTGCTCGCGCAGCCGGCCATAGTGGCGCTGTCCTAGCGCCATTAAGCGCTCGCTGACATTGGCACCGGCCGATACATTCATGCGCAGCCCATCGGCAGCGTTTTGGTGAACAAAGCCCCAGTCGGTGCGAGAAAGCATGCGCCGTTGGGCTTCTGTCATGGCGTAGATGTCTTGCAAACCCTGGTCGCGCATTTCAAAAGACACCTGCCCGGCACTGGGCGTGTGGCGGGCCGCAACCGCGTTAAGTAAGGTGGTTTTTCCTGATCCAGATTCGCCCACAATCGCTAAGACTTCTCCAGGCCATAGGTCAAAAGAAATGTCGCGCACCACAGAACGGGTGCCATAGGCACACGCCAAGCCCTGCACGCGCATCAGGGGAGGCGTGTTGTCGGTGTATTTCATTGGGTGCCCGCCTGGCGTTTGCTGCAGAAGTCACTGTCTGAGCAAACAAACATGCGCGTGCCTTGGTCATCCATCAACACTTCGTCAAGAAAACTCTCACGCGAACCGCAGAGTTCGCAGGCCGCGTCCCAGCGTTGCACTTCAAACGGATGGTCTTCAAAACCCAAGCTCTCTACGCTGGTGTAGGGCGGCACCGCATAAATTCGCTTTTCTCGGCCCGCACCGAAGAGTTGCAATGCGGGGTTTAAATGCATTTTGGGGTTGTCAAATTTGGGGATGGGCGAGGGCGACATGATGTAGCGGCCATTGACTAAAACGGGGTAGTCGTAGGTCGTTGCGATATGGCCGTAGTGCGCCAAGTCTTCAAAAAGATTGACATGCATCAGGCCGTACTCTTGCAATGCGTGTAGTTTTCGGGTTTCTATTTCACGCGGCTCTAGGTGCTGCATCGGTTCTGGCACAGGCACTTGGTACACCAACACTTGGCCTTCGCGCAAAGGCGTTTCTGGAATGCGGTGGCGGGTTTGGATAATGCTGGCGCTGGTGGTGTCGGTGGTGACTTCCACGCCGGTGGTGCGTTGAAAGAAGCGCCGAATATTGACGGCGTTGACCGTGTCGTCAGAACCTTGGTCAATCACCTTGAGTATGTCAACAGGCCCGATGATGGAAGCGGTTACCTGAATACCGCCCGTACCCCAGCCGTAAGGCAGCGGCATTTCGCGGGAGCCAAACGGAACTTGGTAGCCGGGAATAGCCACCGCTTTCAAAATAGCGCGGCGAATCATGCGCTTGGTGCGCTCGTCCAAATACGCAAAATTGATGCGGGGGTCACGCACCAGGCTGGGGGTGATGGTTTCAACCGGCAGCATGCGCATCCTTTGGATTGGCGAATGAGTGGCGCATTTTTCGCACCAACTCCAACTCCGATTGGAAGTCAACATAATGCGGCAACTTCAAGTGCTGCACAAAACCAGAGCTCTCTAAGTTGTCGCTGTGCGACATCACAAATTCTTGCATCTGGGCTGGCGCCGTCACTGCTTCGCCTAATTCATCGGCCCGCAACGCCCGGTCTACCAAGGCCATGGCCATGGCTTTGCG
>JBAXOC010000042.1:0-9287 GCA_037133455.1 Comamonadaceae bacterium
CGCACTTGCATGGGGTGCAAGGGGTCGAAGGTTCGAATCCTTTCACACCGACCAATTTTGACAGGGCTTAGTAGGCGAAAGTTTACTAAGCCCTTTGTCTTTTCTTGACTGCCATTCGTACCGCCATGCAAAAAATTATTGCGCAAATTGCGCTAGAAATTCGAATTCGGCCCCAGCAAGTGCAAGCCGCTATTACCTTGTTAGATGGCGGGGCGACGGTTCCTTTTATCGCACGGTATCGCAAAGAAGTCACCGACGGCCTTGATGACATTCAACTGCGTGAACTCGAATCGCGCTTGGGCTACCTGCGTGAATTGCGTGACCGGCGCGAAGCGGTTAGCAAAGCCATTGAAGAACAAGGAAAGCTAACGCCCGCCCTGATTTCAGCGATTGAGGCCGCAGCAACCAAGCAAGAGCTCGAAGATATTTATCTGCCTTTTAAACTTAAGCGCCGTACCAAAGGGCAACTGGCGCGTGAGGCTGGCATTGAACCTTTGGCCGATGCGCTATTTGCAAATCCTCTGCTCGTTCCTGCTGATGTTGCGCTTGCGTATGTGGTGCCGATGCGCCCCGTTGTGGAAGGGGAAGACAAGCAAGCGGACTTTTCAACGGTACCGGCGGTGCTCGATGGGGTTCGAGACATTTTGAGCGAACGTTGGGCTGAAGATGCGAGCTTGATTCAAAACCTGCGGTCTTGGTTATGGGCCGACGGTTTGTTGCAGTCCAAGCGCTTAGAAAGCACAGACGAAACACAATCCGACACCGCTAAATTTCGCGACTATTTTGCGTATGACGAGCCGATAGGTCGCGTTCCATCGCACCGCGCATTGGCTGTCTTTCGGGGTAGGACGCTTGGTATTTTGGATGTGAAGTTGGTACTGCCCGATGCGGCTTTGGCCTTTCAAAACAACACTGCAAATACCTCGCCTCCAAAAACCGCGCCTGTCTCGCTGGCCGAAGCGCGTATCGCGCTGCATTTGGGTTGGAGCCACCAAGGGCGTGCTGCGGATGATTTGCTGCGAAAGTGTGTGGCGTGGACTTGGCGCGTAAAGCTCAGCCTTTCTATTGAACGCGATCTCTTTTCCAAATTACGCGAGGACGCGGAAAAGGTGGCTATCAAGGTTTTCGCAGACAACCTGCGCGACTTGCTCTTAGCAGCACCTGCGGGCCCTCGGGTTGTCATGGGCTTGGATCCTGGAATTCGCACCGGCGTGAAGGTCGCGGTGGTTGACACCACTGGAAAATTGGTCGAGACCGCTACGGTTTTCCCGCACGAGCCTCGCAAAGATTGGGACGGTTCTTTGCACACCCTGGCCGCGCTTTGTACGCGTCACGGCGTGAATCTGATTGCGATTGGCAATGGCACTGCGAGCCGCGAGACCGATGCGCTCGCCGCTGATTTAATCAAACTCATCTCAAAGGGGAACGGCGCAGCGATTGAGAAAGTAGTAGTCAGTGAAGCGGGCGCTTCGGTTTACAGCGCGAGCGAATACGCCAGCGCTGAGATGCCAGACGTCGATGTCAGCCTGCGGGGTGCAGCCAGCATTGCGCGTCGCTTGCAAGACCCTTTGGCTGAACTGGTAAAAATTGACCCCAAGTCCATCGGTGTGGGCCAGTACCAACACGATGTCAATCAAAGCGACTTGGTAAAAATGTTGGGATCGGTGGTGGAGGATTGCGTGAACGCCGTCGGTGTAGACCTCAACACCGCAAGCGTGCCTTTGCTGTCAAGGGTCTCAGGCTTATCGGGAACCGTCGCCAAGTCGGTGGTGAGGTGGCGTGAAACACACGGCGCTTTTCTCAATCGACACCAGCTCATGGAGGTTGCCGGCCTGGGCGCAAAAACCTTTGAACAAAGTGCGGGCTTCCTGCGCATTCGTGGCGGCGACAACCCCTTGGACATGACCGGCGTTCACCCGGAAACTTACCCCTTGGTAGAACAAATTATTCTCAAAGCGGCCAAGCCCATTCAAGACGTGATGGGGCGCTCTGAAATTCTTAAACCCCTGCGGCCTGAGCTGTTCATCAATAGCACCTTCGGCGTCATCACCGTGAAAGACGTCTTACTTGAGTTAGAAAAACCCGGACGGGATCCGCGTCCTGATTTCAAAGTAGCGCGGTTCAACGAAGGTATCAATGACATCAAGGATCTCAAAGAAGGCATGGTGTTGGAAGGTACCGTGAGCAATGTGGCTGCGTTTGGTGCGTTCATTGATTTGGGCGTTCACCAAGATGGATTGGTTCACGTCAGCCAATTGAGCCACACATTTACCAGCGATGCGCGTGAAGTCGTTAAGACTGGTGACATTGTGAAAGTTCAGGTGGTCGAAGTCGATCTTTTGCGAAAGCGCATTGGGCTGACCATGAAGTTAGGGGCTGCGCCTTCCCGCGCAGCAACGCCTTCGGGAAATCACTTTGAACATGCTCCTAGGAGCGCCCGCCAAAGCGCTGCGCCGCAGGGCTCTGCGATAGCCTCGGCTTTTGCTAAGCTGCAGGGTCTTAAGAAATAAGCAATGAAAGCCCTCGCTATTTACGCTGGCCCCAAAGCGTTTGCCCATATCCAAGCCAACGGCCTGAAGCCAGAGCACGTCGGTGTGATCCCTGCGGCAGCAGGTGGCCCCAAGGGTTTGATTTTGGGACCGCTTGACCGATTTTTATTTGGGGAATGGTTGCCGCAAAGCTCCCAGCCGATTGACTTGGTAGGTGCATCCATTGGAGCGTGGCGCATGTCGACCGCATGCTTGGACCATCCCGTAGCCGCTTTTGAACGCCTTGAGTACGACTACATTCACCAGCACTACGAATCGCTACCCGGTCAAAAGCGCCCCAGTGCCAAACAAGTCAGTGATGAGTTTGGCCAAAGCTTGCATGCTTTTTATGGTGGGCGCATTCATGAAGTGCTCAATCACCCGCGTTATCGCCTGCATGTGATGACATCCCACGGGCAATATATTTTGAAACGCGAGCATCCGCTGCTAACGCCTTTAGGCTATGCCGGCGCTTTCATCAGTAATCTTGTCCATCGACAATGGCTAGGTGCTTGGCTTGAGCGCGTCGTTTTTTCAAGCCGTGGCAATCCCCCATTTGACTTCAACGATTTTCCCACCCAACAGTTGGGGTTGAACGAACGCAACTTCATGGCTGCGCTACAAGCCAGTTGTTCTATTCCCTTTGTGCTGCAAGCGGTGCATGATATTCCTGATGCACCACAGGGCGCCTATTGGGACGGCGGCATCACGGACTACCACCTGCACCTGAACTACAACGAGCGGGCGCAAAGCCCACTCGTTCTCTACCCGCACTTTCAAAAAGCCGTGGTTCCCGGTTGGTTAGACAAAGCATTACCATGGCGGCATCAGTCCTCCGCATTTTTAGACAACACCATCGTATTGGCCCCCCGACCCGAGTGGGTCAAAACCCTGCCTAACGCAAAGCTACCCGATCGGTCCGACTTTGTGACTTATGGCTCAGACTTAGATGGCCGCGTTAAAGTGTGGAATGCGGCCGTTGGCGCAAGTAAGCAAATGGCGGATGAGTTATCGGTCTGGTTAGCCAACCCCACCTTGGCCGATGTTTATCCATTGTGAGAATTTCTTATGACACATGCGTATGTGGTAGGTCAAATGACCATCAAAAACCAAGACAAATGGGTTGAATACCGCAGCCAAGTTTTGGCAACACTGACGCCATGGGCAGGCGAGTTGGTATTTAGAGGCAGCCAGATCAAAGCGTTGTTTGGTCAATGCGCTCACCCTGAAATCGTAGTGGTTCGTTTCCAGTCCCTAGAACAGTCACAAGCTTGGCATGCATCCGCTGCGTACCAAGCGCTCATACCCTTGCGCTGCGAAGCGGCTGATGTGGTGTTAATCACGTATGAAGCATAAAACCTTTATCGCGTCATCAGAATCGGTCGACTTTCTTCACACAGTTTTTGAGGTATTTGGGCCCATTGCAACCCGCAGAATGTTTGGAGGGTGGGGGATTTACCACGAAGGACTGATGTTTGGTTTGTACTTCTCCGGACGTTTGTATTTAAAAACGGACACGCACAATTTGCAGCAATTCCAATTAGCTGGATCAGAGCCTTTTACCTACACCCAGCGTGGAAAACCTGTGCAGCTATCGTACTGGTCCGCCCCAGAATCCGTCTTTGATGAGAGTGAGCAAGCGTTGCGGTGGAGTCAAATTGCCTGGGAGGCAGCACGTCGAAAAATTGTGAAAAATGTTAAAAGTGTCTAAGAAGCAACAGAACTTTTGCTTTAATTGTCAAATAAATCTTTTTTTGATATACGATAAGACCATAGTTTTTTCGAGGCTACTTTGTTATGGGTGTTCTCACTACTTTTAAGGTCAAACGTATATGACGACAACGCAAGATCCCGTTCATCGGCCCGAACACCTCGGCCCCAGTCGATCAGATTACCTCTTTATGGTTTTTTTGGTCGTAGTTATTTTTGCAGTCATTTGGCTAGGGGTTATCAATTACAAAGAAGCCGTAAAAACGGAGTCCTCTAAAAGCAATGGAGAAACATTGGTTTCTTGGCTCACTGAAACAGGGTTGAAGCGTTTTGATGCTGACACTCCACACGAAGCCTGCAAAGGCGGCGTGAAGCCTGCAGCTGATGCCAAAACAGGTGAGCCTGTCCCGGGAACTTGGGGATCTTGCTTTGCATACCTCATGGCCAAATCCGAGATTAAAGAACTCGTGAATCCATTTTTTAATGCCCCACCCAAGCTCATCGCGCAATGCGTCCCCTCCGACCGGACCGTGATGGGCGCTTTCATGATTGAAAATTTAGTAGCCACACCGCCAGGATCTGCCAATCCGCTGGTGATTTCGCCGATAAGCGATGCGACGCCTATTGACACCAAGCTGCAGCTTCGGATGTCAGTGTGTGACAAAGGTGGCTATGCCATCAAAATTGCTGAATTTGATTTTTGAGGCAAATCATGGACACCAAACACGACAATTTTCTCAAAGACCTCAATCTTCATACCATCCTCAAGCATGAGGAAGAGGCCATCATTTCGCATGATTTGCCACTGCGCAAATGGCTCTACTCGTGGCTCTTGGATCCGAATATTCCAGGAAACTTTCAGAAGGACTTAGACAAATGGATTGGCATTTTGATTGTTGCCAACTTGTTTTCTTTGATGTTCGAACACGTTCCTGCGGTTTTTGATCTTTACAAGCATTGGTTTGAATTTTTTGACATCTTTTCTGTCGCAATTTTCACCGTTGAATACGTTTTACGCTTGTACTTAGCTCCCGAGGATGAGGAGTTTAAGAGCCGTAAAAATGCACGCTGGGGGTTTGTCTCAAGCCCATTCGCCATCATCGACTTCCTGGCCGTTGCTCCTTTTTACCTAAAGGCTTTCATTCCAATTGACTTGCGCGTACTGCGGTTCCTGCGTTTGCTGCGAATCTTAAAATTATTCCGTGTTTTGATCCCAGCCCTCGCAGAATTTAAGGCGCTAAACAAAGAACGCACATTCCGTCAAAAAATCCATGCATTGGTCTTCCCAAGTGAACACGGCGGAACCATGCAAAATATTTTTGAAGTATTTATCGCCGTTTGGGTGTTATTGTCCGTTTTGGCCGTAGTGTTGGAGTCTGTGAAAAGCATTCACTATGTCCTACACCTGCAATTTGTCATTTTGGATGCTATTGCAGTCGCCATTTTCACGGTCGAATATTGGATGCGGATTTACTCGTGTGTGGAAGAACCGGGTTTCAAGGGCGCATATATGGGTCGGTTTAAACAAGCCAAGTCACCTTCGACTGTGATCGATTTATTAGCTGTTCTCCCTTTTTACCTAGAAGTTTTCCTCCACCATCTGTTGGATCTGCGGTTCTTGCGAGTGTTCCGATTAGCGCGATTGCTCAAACTCACCCGAGGCAGTGATTCAACCGCAATACTGTTTAAGGTCGTTGCCCGAGAATGGCCCGTCTTGAGTGCTGCTGCTTTCATCATGGTGCTACTGGTTATCTTGATGGCAAGCTTAGGATTTTTGTTTGAGTATGAAGCCCAGCCTGAAAAGTTTGAAAATATCCCAACCTCCATTTACTGGGCGGTGATTACTTTGGCTTCTGTAGGCTACGGAGACATTTCTCCGGTCACTCCTATCGGCCGAGCGCTTACCATTATTTTGTCCCTCATGGGCATTGGCATATTTGCGATTCCTGCGGCTTTATTGGCATCCTCATTTAGCGATGAACTCGTCAAAGAACGTGATGCGCTTAAAGCCAACATCTTTCATGTACTCAAGGATGGCCATATCAATGAGACTGAGGCTGCCTACATTCGATCTGAGGCGCAACGTTTGCATTTAACCAATGAAGAGATCATGGCTTTGGTTAATGTGGTGATCAAAGAGCACGAGCTTGAAGAACGCAACCCTTTACCGATCCATAAAATTGCAGAAAATCCGCCCCTCGCGGTGGAACACTTTAAAGTGCTGCTGGGCCAAATTCGACAACTGGGCGTTCACACCGATACATCTAAGTTTGATGACGCCGCTCACCAAGGTGAACGCCTCTCAGCGTCTGAGTTCGAATTGTGGAAAAAAATTCAGGGTAGGGCTTAAATCGATAACACAATCGTAATCCTGATGTCACGCTTTGAAGGCATGATAAGAACCCTATTTTTGAGAATTTTTGTCGATGATTTCTACTGTTAAAAAGACCCTGATGGAGATCTTGGACGGATCTCCTAAACACAGGGCCAGTCATTACGTAGAGTTGGTTATTACCTTCGTGGTTTTAGTCAACTGTACCGCGGTGATTTTGGATTCCGTTCCCGAAATTCACGCGGTTTACAAAGACTTCTTCCACGAGCTCGAGTTTTGGAGCGTGATGTTCTTCACTGCAGAATATATTTCCAGGGTGTGGTCCTTAGGCGCGAAGTACGATCATGAGAACGGCGGCAGTTGGAAGGGGCGTCTTCAGTACATTTTTAGCCCCTTTGGCTTGATCGACTTTTTTGCCACGATGCCGCACTACTTGCACATGTTCTTCCCTGCCTTGGATTTGCGTATTTTGCGGGTATTGCGCCTACTTCGAATTTTGAAGCTCTCTAAGTACAACACCGCTTTGCAAGATTTATTTCATGCGATTCACTCTGAGCGCCAAGCTTTTGGCTCAGCCGTTTTCCTATTAACGATCGCTACTATCGTGTCTGCGTCCTTGATGCACTTTGCAGAAGGACACGCACAGCCTGAGTTGTTTGGAACGATTCCGCACTCGATTTACTGGGCTATCGTAACCATTACTTCAGGATATGGGAATGTTGAGCCAACCACTAAAGCGGGAGAGGCGATTGCGCTCATCACAGGCTTTTTAGGGGTATGTATGGCAGCGATCATGACGGGTATTGTGGCTTCCGCTTTTACCAATCAGGTTGCGCGTAAGAAAGCCGCTTTTGAAGCGCAATTACGGGCAGTTTTCTCTGACGGCCATATGTCCGACGATGAGCAAGAGACCTTGAAGCGTTTGCAAGCGCACTACCGTCTTAGCGATGAGCAGGTAGAGGCCATGATGCTGAGTGCTAAAAATAAATCAACCGCTAAGCATTAATAACGATATGACAAGCCTTACTCACAACCGTTCGTCTTATCGGAGAATTAAGCACCGCGCCTACGAAATCATGGACGGTACGGTTCCTGATAAGTACAGCCACTTCGTAGAGATTTTTGTGGCACTGCTCGTGGTTGCCAACGTGGTCGGCATTATTTTGGAATCCGTTCCGTATATTCACGAGAGTTTTGAAGCCGAATTTCATGCGTTTGATGTTTTTAGCGTCCTCGTTTTTTCAGTGGAATTTGCCCTACGCGTCTGGTCTTATGGTGAAAAATACCTCGTTGAAAAGGGCAGCCAATGGGAAGGGCGAAAAGAGTACCTATTTAGCTTTTACGGAATCATCGATTTTGTAAGTACGGTGCCGTTTTACTTACAACTCGTATTCCCCGGAGCTGATTTGCGGGTTCTGCGGATGTTCCGTTTGATGCGGATTTTCAAGCTGTCTCGTTACAACAGTGCGTTTGAAGACATGGTGGCAGCGGTTAAAGCAGAAAAAGACTCCTTTTCTTCAGCCATCTTTTTACTCTTTATCAGTTGTCTGCTGTTCTCCTCTTTGATTTATATCATCGAAGGGCATGAACAACCGGAAGTTTTCCCCTCGATTCCCGCATCCATGCATTGGTTTATTATCACGATCATTTCTGGTTGGGGAAATGTCGATCCAGTCACGTTTTTAGGCACCATACTTGTGATATTGACACAAATTCTGTCGATCGCTTTGGCTGCTATCTTGACGGGTGTGGTAGCAACCGCTTACACCGCACAAGTCGAGCGTAGACAGGCTTTGTATGAGATGGAAGTCCGTGCCGTTTTAGCCGATGGCGTGGTCACTGAGGAAGAACAAGCCAAGCTGAAAATGATGCAGGCTAAACTTGGAATGTCAGAAGACCAAGTCAACGCCATCATTCATCAGATGGAAGAGGAAAAGCATATTTCTGATGCAAAAAAATTGAAAGCTTTAGAGGAAAAAAACACATGAGCGATATTCCTGAAACCGACTTACCTGAAGATACCAAAGACCCATTCCGCGCTCGCTGCGCCATGTTGGTTTCGATGTTGGCTATGTGCTTGGCCATTGCCAGTCTGGGCGGAAGCAATGCCGGTAAAGACAGCATGGCGGAAAATATTCTGGCCGCAAACGCCTACGCCTTCTATCAAGCAAAAAGTATTCGCCAGACGAACTACAAAATTGCAGCAGATCAAATTCAGGTTCAGTTAGCCCAAGATAAAAACACCCCAGCTGCCAAAGCTGTGCTCGAGAAAAAATTAGGCGACTACCAAAAGAACATTGAGCGCTATGAGTCTGAGCCTGAAACAGGGGATGGAAAAAAGGAACTCATGGCCAAGGCTAAATCGCATGAACAAGCGCGTGACATTGCCTTACAACGCGACCCTTGGTTTGACTATGCCGAGGCCTTGTTGCAGATTGCCATTGTGTTGACCTCGGTGGCCATTTTGACGGGAGTCCATGTTTTGTTTTGGATTCCCTGTGGGCTGGGTGTACTGGGCATTTTTTCTACCGTCAACGGCTTTATGCTGTTTATTTAACGTCAGCTAAACGACTTAAATATCTTCTAGAAGCGGATAGGGCAGGGGGTGAAGCGTTAGCGCAGCCCCATCAGGCGAAACCAACATTAACTGCCCTTCATTGGCTGCTTGAATTTGCATGGATCCGATAGCCCACCAGAGCCCGCTCGCATCCTTGGCC
>JBAXOC010000043.1:0-9135 GCA_037133455.1 Comamonadaceae bacterium
GCAGACCAGTCAATCGCTTTTAGACCATGCGCCACTGCAGCACTTCACCACCGGCCAAAGGTTTCAAGACCGCGTCGCCCAAGGCATAACTCTCCGGTGGCGTCCAGCTTTCTCGTCGCAGGGTGATGGTACTTTCGTTGCGGGGCAATTGGTAAAAGTCTGGCCCAAACAAACTGGCAAACCCTTCAAGCTTGTCCATCGCACCCGCAGCGTCAAAGGCCTGGGCATACAACTCAATCGCAGCATGTGCGGTGTAACAGCCTGCGCAGCCACTGGCGTGTTCTTTGAGGTGCGCCGCATGCGGGGCGCTGTCGGTGCCTAAAAAGAATTGTGGTGATCCGCTGGTGGCTGCAGCAACTAAAGCCTCTCTATGGATTTCGCGTTTTAAAACCGGTAAGCAGTAGTAATGGGGGCGAATTCCTCCAGAAAAAATGGCGTTGCGGTTGTAGAGTAAGTGGTGGGCCGTGATGGTGGCAGCGGTGAAGTTACCAGCGCTTTGAACATACTGCGCTGCTTCACGGGTCGTGATGTGTTCAAACACGATTTTGAGTTCGGGAAAATCACGGCGCAGCGGAATCAACTGGGTGTCAATAAAAACTGCCTCGCGGTCAAAAAGATCAATCTCACTGGACGTTACTTCGCCGTGCACCAAGAGCAACAATCCTTCGCGTTGCATCGCTTCAAGCGTTTTGTATGTTTTACGTAAATCCGTGACGCCGGCGTCACTGTTGGTCGTCGCCCCAGCGGGGTAGAGTTTGGCAGCCACCACCCCCGCATCTTTGGCCCGCTTGATTTCGTCGGCAGGCAAGTTGTCGGTGAGGTACAAGGTCATCAAAGGCTCAAAAGGTTTTTGACCTGCCAAGGGCTTGGGCACCGCAGAGACAATGCGTTTTCGGTAAGCCACGGCCTGTTCGGCCGTCGTGACCGGCGGGCGCAAGTTAGGCATGATGACCGCACGACCGAACTGCGCAGCGGTATGCGGAACCACCGTTTTCAGCGCCTCGCCATCACGCACATGCAGGTGCCAATCGTCAGGGCGAATCAGGGTGAGGCTTGAAGGGGGGCGTGAATCGGAGGGTTGCGTCATAGTGCCTATTGTCCCAAATCACGCAGCATTCAATTGGGCCAGGTATTCCCACAGGGCTTGGGCACTGCGTTTGACAGTCACGCCAGAGGCGCGACTGGCCGGCATGCCAGAGCGGGCGGGCTCTTTGGAGGTCGGCCTTTCACGGTAGGCCCGCACTTCCATCGTGATTTGTAAGCCAGCTAGATTTTGAGGTAGCGCACTGACCAGTTTTTTAGCGCGCACATCTTTTTTGACTGCGCTGTGGGGCAAGAAAGCGATGCCGTGTCCCTCCAAGGCCATGGCTTTGAGACCTTCGGCCATGTCGGTTTCATACACGCGGTCTAAATGAACCGCAGTTTTGGCTTCCTTCAAAATCAAATCCACCATTTGGCCGAGATACGCTCCCGACGCATAGGCCAAGTAAGGCGAGGGCTGGCCGGCCTTACCTGGCAAGGTCCAGAGCGGTAAGCCCTTGTCATCCGGCTTCACAAACGGCGCAACCACTTCTTGACCCAGGCTGACCATTTCATACCGATCCGCATCCAATTGGTAGGGTTGTGAAGGGTGGTGGTAGGCAATCAAAAGATCGCAACTGCCTTCTACCAAACGCATCACCGCATCATGCACATTAAGGGCGATCAGTCGGCTTTTGATCGACCCGAAGTCTTCGCGCAAGGCGGAAACCCAAGCGGGAAAAAAGGTAAACGCCAGCGTGTGGGGGACCGCAAATTCAATCACATCTTGGCCGGCCGCACTGTGTCCGCGCATCATGGCCCGGGTCGATTGCAAGGCCTGTAAAACCTCCAGCGACTGCTCGTACAAAGTCGCGCCAGCGGGAGTTAAACGGGTGGGGTAAGAACTGCGGTCGACGAGGTCTACCCCGGCCCAGGCTTCAAGCGACTGAATCCGCCGAGAAAACGCTGGCTGCGTCACATGGCGCAGCTGCGCAGAGCGACTAAAGCTGCGGGTCTCTGCCAAGGAGACAAAATCTTCAAGCCATTTGGTTTCCATATAAGTTTTATGCGTTGGAGGTTTCGTTGCTTTGCTGTAAAGCCCACATCTGAGCGTAACGGCCTTGCGCTTGGAGTAAATCGGTGTGTGTTCCGCGTTCCACAATACGCCCTGCGTCCATCACCAAAATCATATGGGCATCCACAACCGTCGAAAGGCGGTGGGCAATAACCAGCGTGGTTTTATTCTGCGCTACGCGTTGCAACTCGGCCTGAATACCGCGCTCATTGGCAGAATCAAGCGCGCTGGTGGCTTCGTCAAAAATAAGAATAGGTGGATTCTTGAGCAGGGTTCTGGCGATGGCTACCCTTTGCTTTTCGCCGCCAGACAACTTCAGACCACGCTCGCCGACCATGGTTTCGTAACCCGCCGGCGTAGAGCTAATAAAGTCATCGATATGGGCTGCCCGTGCCGCTGCTTTCACGTCTTCTAAGCTGCTACCGGGACGGCCATAAGCAATGTTGTATTCCACCGTATCGTTAAACAAAACCGTGTCTTGGGGCACGATGCCAATCGCCGCGCGCAGGCTGGCTTGGGTGAGCGTTTTGATCTCTTGCTCTGCCACATAAACGCCGCCTTCTTGAACATCATAAAAACGATACAAAAGACGAGCCAGCGTGGATTTCCCAGAACCTGAAGGCCCGACCACGGCCACCGTTTTTCCTGCGGGTATGTCAAAACTGATGTGATGAAGAATCGTTCTATTGGGCTCGTAGGCGAATGTCACATCAGCGAAACGGACACTGGCATCCAAAGCGCCACGTGGCAGACTCAATGGGTGGGCATCCGGCGCATCCGCAATTTCTTGGTTACGCTCCATCAAAGTGAACATTTTTTCTAAGTCCACCAAGTTTTGTTTCAGTTCACGGTAAATCGCACCTAAAAAATTCAGAGGAATATAGATCTGAATCATGAAAGCGTTCACCATAACCAAATCGCCCAAGGTCATCCGGCCATCCACAACCCCTTGCGTCGCACGCCACAGCATGGCAACCAAACCGCTGGCAATGATCAGCTGTTGACCCGCATTCAAAATACTTAAAGTGCGTTGACTGGTCAATGCCGCACGACGGTAGCGCTCCAGGTTCTCGTCATAGCGACGGGCTTCAAATTCTTCGTTATTGAAGTACTTGACGGTTTCGTAATTCAGGAGCGAATCAATCGCGCGGGTATGGGCCTTGGAGTCCATCTCGTTCATGCGCTTGCGAAACTGGGTTCGCCATTCGGTCATGGAGATGGTGAAACTGATGTAAACGACCAGCGCGATCACCGTGATCCACGCAAACCAAACATCAAATTTAACTGCCAGTAAGGTGAGCACCAAGCTGACTTCAATCAAGGTCGGGATGATGCTGTAAAGCGAATAGGACACCAAAGAATGCACGGCGCGCGTGCCGCGTTCAATGTCGCGGGTCATGCCACCGGTTTGGCGCTCTAAATGAAAGCGCAAACTCATCGCGTGAAGATGGCGAAATACGCCTAGCGAAATCGTTCGGGCGGCCCCTTCGGTAGCTTTAGCAAAAACCAATTCACGCAATTCGGTGAACAAGGAGGTACTCAAGCGCAAGGCAGCGTAAGCAACCAGCAAAGCCACCGGCACCACCAGGATCGCACGCGGGTCGCCCGGTTGCGGGGTCATGGAGTCCACCAAATCTTTGAGCAACAAAGGCACGCCGACGTTGGCCATCTTGGCCCCCACCATAAACGCCAAGGCCGCAATCACCCGCCATTTGTACTCCCACAAATAGGGGAACAAGCGCCGCAAGGTGGACCAATCTGTCCCTTGAAGTGGCTGGGTAACCGGTATTTCGGCAGCAGCCACGGTTCGGGGAGAGTCGACAGAAGGACCAAAAGAGCGCATAAGTGACAATTCAGTGAATTAAACCGAGATTGTGCCCATGTCTGAAACCTTGCCTCCAACCCCCGTTGAACTTCCCACTGACCAGGTCCTGGTTCTTAAAGTCATACCTATGCCAGGCGACTGCAATGCCAACGGCGATATTTTTGGCGGCTGGGTCATGGCGCAGGTGGATATGGCGGGGTCTGTTCTGCCGGCGCGCTATACCGACGGCCGCATGGCGACGGTTGCGGTGAACGAATTTGTTTTCAAACAACCCGTTCGCGTCGGCGACATCCTGTCCTTTTTTTCTAAGGTGGTTCGCATTGGGCGAACCTCGATTACCGTCAAGGTGGAGGTTTTTGCAGAGCGTTACCGAAGCCAGGGAACCTATATCAAAGTCACCGAAGCCTCGGTAACCTACGTGGCCATTGATGACAACGGTAAACCCAGAGAAATACCCCGCAAATAAACAAGGGATTTTCCTAATGCAAGAGGTTGAAAAGTCACGCGAGAGACAAGTAATTCCCCTCAACTAGTAAGAACCCTATCAAGAGAAATTCATTCTCAAGATATAAACGAACTGCACCACACGAGGAGAAAAAGTGCAGTTCTTTCAATTGTTGATTAGCGGGGTCGCACAGGGGTGCATCTACGGACTGATCGCGCTGGGCTTCGTGCTCATTTACAAAGCCACAGAGACGGTGAGTTTTGCCCAAGGCGAACTCATGATGCTGGGAGCTTTTGCGTGCTTGGTAGCGATGACGATGTTCGGTTTACCGTATTGGGTTTCTATTTTGGGGGCCATTTTGGTCATGGCCTTGTTAGGCATGTTGATCGAGCTTGCGGTCATTCGCCCTATTTTGGGGCAACCTGCGTTTTCTATTGTGATGCTCACCATCGGCATTGGCTACGTGGCCCGGGGCCTCATCACCATGATTCCAAATATCGGGACGGATACTCTGGCGCTTCCAGTTCCTTATAAAGACGAACTCTGGAAAGCTGGCGGCCTCGTTCTCAATGTTGAGCACATGGTCGTGATCGCTGCCACAGGCGTGCTGTGCGTCTTATTGTTCGCGCTTTTTCGCTACAGCAAACTCGGCATCGCTATGCAAGCGGCCTCTCAAAACCAACTCGCCGCGTATTACATGGGCATCCCCGTCAAGCGGCTTAACGGCATTGCCTGGGGCTTGGCGGCAGCAGTCGCTTGTATTGCTGGAATGCTGTTGGCGCCGATTACATTTGTTCACGCCAATATGGGCTTTATCGGTCTCAAAGCTTTCCCAGCGGCGGTGGTCGGCGGATTTGGTAGCCTGCCGGGCGCCATTGTGGGCGGCTTGGTGATTGGCTTGGTGGAATCATTCTCTGGTTTTTACTTGCCAGACGGCTTTAAAGACACAGCCGCCTATATCGTGGTGTTGGTCATGCTGATGGTCAAACCCAACGGTCTGTTTGGCGAACAACTGCGTAAGAAAGTTTGACATGCGTTTTATTTTTAAAACCGATTACGCACAAGACATCCATCTTGCCAAACACGGCGGCCATATTTTTTGGTACAGCCTCTTGATGGTGGTGTTGGTTGCTGCGCCTTGGCTGTTTGCTGAATACTGGCTGGCGCAACTCACGTTTATCTTGATCTACAGCATCGCCGCTTTGGGCATCATGCTCTTGGCTGGCTTTACTGGATTGTTCTCGCTAGGACATGCCGCATTCTTAGGCGTTGGCGCGTATACCCAAGCCGTTCTCACCAACGCGGGTATTCCCTTCCCCTTGGCCCTGGCCTGTGCGGCGGGATTTTCTGCCGCAGTGGGCTGGATCGTGGGTTTGCCCGCGCTGCGACTCAAGGGAATTTACCTTGGCATGGCAACGCTGTCGTTTGGATTTATTGTCGAAGAAGTCTTGGCGCGATGGGAGTCTGTCACAGGCGGAAATGCCGGTATCAACATCAAAGCCCCTGACCTCTTTGGCTGGGTCTTGGCTACAGAAGAGCAGTTTTATTTCCTATGCCTCGCCCTCACGGTCTTGGCGACTTTTGGAATTTTGAATTTGTTGCGATCCCCCACAGGCCGCGCCTTTGTAGCCATTCGCGATTCTGAAATATCTGCCCAAAGCATGGGCATCCACTTGGCCCATTACAAAACCCTATCGTTTGCTTTGTCGGCTGCTTTGGCTGGGGTTGCTGGGGCTTTGTACGCGCACAAGCTGCACTTTATTTCGCCTGACCAATTCAATATTTTGCAGTCGATTGACTTGCTCCTCATGATTGTGATTGGTGGCTTGGGTTCGGTGCATGGCGCTTTCTTAGGGGCCATCTTTTTAATCACCGCGCCCCAAATGATTTCTCTGGTGAAAGACTATTTACCTGCGGTAGTCGGTCAAGCCCCTGGATTACAAGGTGTGGTGTATGGCGCCGTCCTGATTGGCTTTGTGCTCTTTGAACCCATGGGTTTGTATGGTCGCTGGCTCAAAATTCGAACCTATATCGAAATGTTCCCGTTCTACCGCAAGGGCATGTTCAAGCGGCAAAAGTCCTTCCAAAAATCGGACCGTCTCAAATGACAGATATTCTTCTTTCAGCAAAAAATTTAAGCGTGCGCTTTGGCGGCGTATTGGCGGTCAACCAAGTCAGCTTTGACGTCAAAAAAGGCGAGGTCTTCACCCTCATCGGTCCCAATGGCGCGGGCAAGACCACGGTGTTTAATTTAATCAGCCGTATCTACACCCCCACGACCGGAAGTATTGACTACTTTGGCCCAAAAGGACAGATCACGCTCACCGACCAAGCACCTCAAAACGTCGCAGAACTCGGTATCGCACGCACCTTTCAAAACATTGAGTTGTTTGAACACGCCTCGGTACTCAATAACCTGCTGATTGGCCGACACACCCACCGCAAAACGGGTCTGTGGCAAGACCTATTTTTCACAGCCAAGGCCCGCGAAGCCGAGCTGCGCTCGCGCGAAAAAGCCGAAGAGGTAATCGACTTTTTGAACCTTCAACACTACCGAGACACCTTTGTCGCCGGCCTGCCCTACGGCGTTCGCAAAGTGGTAGAGATGGCTCGCGCACTGTGTACCGAGCCTTCTTTGCTTTTGCTCGATGAGCCTTCCTCGGGTTTGAATGTAGAAGAAACCGACGACATGGCGTTCTGGATTCAAGACATTCAACACGAACTTGGAATTTCTGTTTTGATGGTGGAACACGACATGACATTGGTCTCCAAGGTGTCTGATCGTGTGTTGGCTATGAACCAAGGCGAAGTACTCGCCATGGGCACACCCCGCGAAGTACAAACCGACCCTAGCGTGATTGAAGCGTATCTGGGATCAGTAGACGATGTGTCCTCACTGCGCCGACCCACAGGCAGCGCATTTCACACAGGAGCTTCAGCATGAGCAGTTTGCCCCCTTCTGTGAGTGACACCCCCGTTCTTAAACTCTTGAACGTTGAAAGCGCGTATGGGCCTATCAAAGCCATTCGCGGCGTAAGCTTGCAAGTTCGCCGTGGAGAGATTGCGACCGTTTTAGGCTCCAACGGCGCAGGAAAAACCACGATTCTTAAAACTATCTCTGGAATCATTGATCCGCGTAAAGGCTCAATTGAATTCAAAGGCCAAGACATCACCGCGAAAGACCCTGCATTCATCGTGCAGCAGGGCTTAAGCCATGTCCCTGAAGGGCGTGAAGTCTTCCCCTTGCTCAGCGTGCATGACAATTTACTGATGGGTGCCTATACCCGAACCGACCGCGACGGCGTTGCTAAGGACATTGAGACTGTGTTTGGCTATTTCCCCATTTTGAAAGAACGCACCGCCCAAGACGCGGGCTTGCTTTCAGGGGGGCAACAGCAAATGCTTTCTATCTCCCGGGCCTTGATGGCCAATCCGGACCTGATGTTGCTCGATGAACCGAGTCTGGGTTTGTCGCCCAAACTCACGAAAGAAATTTTCGAGATCGTGGTGCGCATTAACCGCGAGCGCGGAACCACTATTTTGCTGGTCGAGCAAAACGCCAACATGGCGCTAAACGCCTCGGATTACGGCTACGTTTTAGAAAATGGCCGGATTGTGATGGAAGACACCTGTGCCCATCTGCGCGAAAAAGAAGACATCAAAGAGTTTTACTTGGGCCTCAAAGAAGAGGGTGTGCGCGATGAGCGCCGCTGGAAAAAGAAAAAGACTTGGAGATAACGATGCAAACCCCAACCGTTTATTTTTCCCTTGAGGTCCGTTCATGAGTGCACTTTGGGACTTAAGCCATATCAAGCCGCAAACCGAAATTGTTTTAGCTGGCGATACGATGACCCACCTCTTTTGGAATGGCGTCAAACAACGCGGCTCGCAGGTGTGGATGCGACAAAAGCATCTCGGCCTCTGGCGCAGCTGGACCTGGGATCAAACCGCTTGCGCGGTCGATGAAATTGCCAATGGCTTACTGAGCCTGGGTTTTGCCAAAGGCGATTGCGCGTCTATTTTGGCCAACACCGTAGTGGAGTGGGTCTGGGCTGATTTGGCGGTTTTGTCGTGTAGCGGCGTATCCAACGGCATTTACCCGACCGACGCCAGCAACCAGGTGCATTACCTGTGCGAAGATTCGCGTACCCGGTTCTTGTTTGTAGAAGATGACGAACAGCTCGACAAGGCCTTGGAAGTTCGCAGCACACTGCCCCTGTTGCGAAAAATTGTGGTGTTTGATATGGAAGGCCTCCGTACGTTAGATGACCCTAACATCATTAGCTTAGATGCCCTCAGAGCACGCGGCCGCGCCCACAAAGCGGCCCACCCCAACGCACTACAAGAACGCATCGCACTTTGCAAGCCCGAAGATTTGGCGATTTTGGTGTACACCTCGGGAACCACAGGCAAGCCCAAAGGTGCCATGCACTTGCACAGCAGCCTGGTCTTTACCGTGCACGGCTACAACCTGCTGGTAGCGCAAGACGAAAACGACGAGCGGATGTGTTTTTTACCGCTGTGCCATATTGCAGAACGCATGGGCGGCGAATATTCGGCGATGTACACCGGCGCAAAACTCAATTTTGTCGAAAATCCTGAAACGATTCCAGAGAACGTGCGTGAAATTGCGCCCACGGTCTTTACGGGCGTGCCGCGCGTGTGGGAGAAGTTTTATTCCGGCGTAATGATCTCCTTAAAAGAAGCCGGCGCCCTTCAACAAGCCACCTATGCTTGGTCGATTGGCGTGGGCACCACCATTGCCGAAAA
>JBAXOC010000044.1:0-9097 GCA_037133455.1 Comamonadaceae bacterium
TCTTGTCTTTGCGCATGGGCGTGATGCGGGTGTTGATGCTCGGCGCGATTTTGAGTGCCGCCAGCAATTTGTTGTTTGCATGGCTGAGTACCCGTGGGCATGACGTGACGGCGTTGGTGTGGGTTGTCTCAGCGGACAACTTGGCAGGCGGTATTGCATCCTCCGCTTTTATTGCCTACCTGTCTTCTCTCACCAACGTGCAGTACTCCGCGACGCAATACGCACTCTTTAGCTCCATGATGCTGTTGTTGCCTAAATTTGTCGCAGGGTTTTCAGGGAAATACGTAGACGCTTTTGGTTATGCCGACTTCTTTACCAGCACTGCTTTGCTTGGAGTTCCGGTTTTGATCTTGGTGGCCTTGGCATCGCGAACCAAAACCAGGTAGAAGGTTTACCAAACTTTACCGTCGCTTTAGCTCTACGCCATCTCCAGTCACCCCAAGAAGACTAGACTGAGCGCCATGAGCCAACACCTTTTGATGATTGAAGACGACTCCAGACTCGCCGCCATGGTGGGTGAGTATTTGGAGCAAAACGGTTTTCGCGTTTCGCGTGAAGCCGACGGCCAAAGCGGGTTGGCGCATTTGCGTTCTTCCAATGAGAACTCGGACTCGTTTATTGATTTGGTGATTTTGGATTTGATGCTGCCCGATATCGATGGCCTCGAAGTTTGCCGCTCTATCCGTGCTTTAGCCGGCAACGCAGGTCAAACGCCTGTCTTGATGCTGACTGCCAAAGGGGACCCGATGGACCGGATCATTGGCTTAGAAATTGGCGCAGACGATTACCTACCTAAACCTTTCGAGCCCCGTGAATTGCTCGCGCGTATTCGGGCAGTTTTGCGGCGCAAAGTCGAACCAGCCCCAATCTCTGGCAGCCAAAAAGAGTTGCACTTCGGAACGCTTGCTATTGATCGTGATGCACGCATTGTTTCGGTTGCCGGGATAGCTTGCGATCTGACCTCTTATCAGTTTGACTTACTTGTGGCCTTGGCAGAGCGGGCTGGTCGCGTACTCACACGTGACCAAATTATGGAAGCCGTTCGAGGGCGTGAGTTAGAGGCTTTTGACCGCTCTATTGACGTACACATGGGGCGCATTCGCGCTGCCATCGAAGTAGACGCCAAATCACCCAAGCGTATTCTGACCGTGCGTGGCGTGGGATACGTTTTTGCGCGCCATCAAGACTGATTTCAGGATGATGTTTCAAAAGCTCTACGTTCGCATCTGGCTCGCTGTGGTCTTGGCCGTAGCAGTGCTTACTTTTTTGGTTGGCATGGCTTGGCGAATGGCCGCTGACCCTCCCCTGCGCGAAGTGGTTGTTCGAAATGTTCAAGGTGAAATCATTGGGACAGGCAAATCAGGCAACCTCTTTCGCGGTCATGGGCACTTCCAAAACGAAGATGAGCGCGCGGAGCCGCCACACCACGAAACACACGACTCGGATTCAGAACCCATAGGTCGGTTTGGGCGCGGGCCTGAATTTACCGTACAGCTACAAGACGGCCAAACGGTTCACTTGCACTTGCCGCGCCCACCGCGCACCGGTTTGATTGCTCCCTTTGGTTTTTTTTGGACATTGGGCTTGGTCGCAGTAGCTGTCGCTTTGGCTACCTATCCCATCGTACGTCGCCTGACACGGAGATTAGAAACCTTGCAAAGCAGCATGCAACGCTGGGGCAATGGGGAATTGAATGTCAGGGCGCCTATCACGGGTGGCGATGAAGTGGGTTTGCTTGCACAGCGATTTAACGCTGCGGCTGAACATATTGAAAATTTAGTCAAAGCCCGCGACGCTTTACTGGCTTCACAAAAATCTCTTTTAGCCAATGCGTCACATGAGTTGCGATCCCCACTCACACGTATTCGTATGGGACTTGAACTTATGGGCGAAGGATCCAACACGAGCACCTTGCAACGGCGACTTGAAATTGAACGCAATCTGGGTGAGCTAGACCAACTGATCGCGGAGATTTTGCTTGCCAGTCGGCTTGATGCCCAAGAATCCGATTTAGGGTCTATCGAGTCGGTTGACTTGGTCGGCTTGGCCGCTGAGGAATGCGCTCGCACTTCTGCGCAGCTCGAAACCCAAGCCGCAAGCGTGGTGGTTCCTGGCGTTAGCAAGCTACTGCGCCGCGCGGTCCGCAACCTGCTCGAAAACGCACGGCGATACGGCGCAGGCGATGTCAGTTTGTTGCTTCATCAAGAGAATGGCTTTGCCGTGATTCAAGTGAACGACCAAGGCCCCGGAGTACCTGAGGCCTTACAAACCCGAATTTTTGAGCCGTTTTACCGCTTACCTGGCGCATCAGAACACGATGGCGGCGTCGGTCTAGGCTTGGCGTTGGTGCAGTCGATTGCCCTTCGTCACGGCGGAAGCGTGACCTGCCACAACCGTGCTGTTGGTGGAGCAAGTTTTGTATTGCGACTCCCTTTGATTTGAACACCAAAAATCATCCATCCATGGCGGTCGGTTTTTATCCTCAGTATTTACTCTGAACTCGTCTGCTAAATGAAAGCAGAAATTTTTTGCAATCCTGCAAAACAGTCACATATTTCAACTATCATTGAAATATGGAAGATAAATTCGTCATCACCGCCCTAGCCGCATTGGCCCAACCTCACCGACTTCAGATTTTTCGCGCCTTGGTTGTCAAAGGCAATGAAGGCCTAACGCCTGCTTTGATCGCACAAGCGCTAGGAATCGCAGCCAATGCCCTCTCATTTCACTTGAAAGAGTTGATGCACGCCGACCTGATTTCTCAAGAGCGCAGTGGTCGCAACCTGATTTACCGAGCGCAGTACGACCGCATGAATGCGGTACTGGCTTATCTGTCTCAAAACTGTTGCCAAGGGGACGCCTGCGAGGTGAATCCTGAGGAAATTTGTAAAACCTGTTAAACCTAAGGACTCCAAAGTGACTGAAGCAAAACCCTTGAACGTACTTTTCTTGTGCACCCACAACTCGGCTCGAAGCATTTTGGCAGAGGCCTTGCTTAACCATTTAGGCAAAGGCAAATTCAAAGCCTTTTCAGCGGGTAGTAGCCCCAGGGACAATCAAAAACCCAATCCAATGGCAATTGCCACACTGGACAAAGCAGGAATCCCAACGGGTGAGTTAACCAGCAAAAGCTGGGACGTTTTTGCGACACCGGATACGCCGCATATGGATTTGGTGATCACTGTTTGTGACAACGCGGCAGGAGAGGTTTGTCCTTATTGGCCAGGCCAACCAGCCACCGCGCATTGGGGCTATGCAGATCCTTCAGAAACAGTTGGAACGGATGAGCAAAAACTGGAGGCCTTTAAACAAACGCTGCATCAAATCAAAAGGCGTCTTGAACTCTTCACCAGCCTACCTTTAACAAGCCTCAGCAAGATGGCCTTGGAAAATTCAGCTCGCGAGCTAGCCAAGAAATGAGCCATTGGAGACGGTATTTTGCTGAGCTAGTTGGTACCGCCGCTTTGTTGTGTGCCGTGATTGGCTCAGGCATCATGGCGGAACAATTGGCGGGTGGAAACATAGCCGTTGCTCTTCTAGCCAACACCCTCGCCACCGTCTTTGCCCTTTATGTATTGATTGAAACACTCGGGCCTATCAGTGGGGCGCACTTCAATCCCGTTGTTTCAATGGTTATGGCGTTTCGCAAAGACTTAGCGCGTCATCATTTGATTGGCTATGTGATTGCGCAACTCATTGGTGCCGCCTTGGGCGCTTGGGCAGCCCATGCAATGTTTGAGCTTGAAATATTGCAATGGTCAGCAAAAGTCAGAACGGGCCCAGCGCAATGGTTCGCTGAAGCAGTCGCTACGGCTGGATTGCTATTCGTGATCTTGCGCTCCCCTGTAGGCAAGGCATCTACTATCGTGGCTTGCTATATCGGTGCGGCATATTGGTTAACTGCCAGTACGTCATTTGCAAACCCAGCCGCGGTATTTGGCCGCATGATGAGCAACTCGTTTGCTGGCATCCAGCCATTGGATGCCCCAGCATTCATTGCTGCTGAGTTGGTGGGAGCAGTTCTTGGGTTGTTTTTTCATAAACTTTTAAGTTCCGAGCCACGCAAGCGCCTTTAAAAGCAAAATAAATCCTGAAATTCACCCATTTGGGGGATACCGCGGATCGTTGAAGCCGCCTAAAGTTCACCCCACTGCTGTCACAGTCTCCAAAATCAATTTTGTAGTTCCAACGAAGTCTCCTCGGAGATGTTTACAAGTCACCTTCGGGTGACTTTTTTTTCATCACGGACAGCCCCAGCGCCAGCCAACCCAAAACAAAGGCCATTCCTCCAAACGGCGTAAGAGGTTTGAACAGGCCCATGCCAAAGAGTTGGCTCAACAGGATGTTGACACTGAACATCAATATTCCAGCCAAGAAAAACAAGGCGCTTAAAAACAAGGGCCACCTGAACCTCTCGCCTTGACCGATCCACGCCACCACCAATAGGGCTAGCGCATGGAACTGCAGCATCTGCATCGCCGAATGAAGCGAGCGCAAAGTAGCCTCACCGAGCCCAGGCAAATGCGCTACATACGCTGCGCTTAGAACAGACAGGGCGCCGCCCATGCAGGCAAGCACCAACAAAATTCGGTAAGTGTTTTTCATTGAGAGGTCCGATTGGGACTTTTAAGACAATGCTGACTTTACCGCGCTCAGGCGCTGGGGAGTTACCATCCTCTCCCATGGAAGCATTCTTAGTCTCTACCGGTATCGTCGCTCTCGCAGAGATGGGCGACAAAACGCAGCTCTTGGCGTTGGTTTTAGCGGTGCGGTTTCGCAAGCCTTGGCCCATTGTCTGGGGAATTTTGGTAGCCACCTTGGTCAACCATGGGTTAGCGGGTGCCGTCGGGGCTTGGGTCACTACGTTTATAGGCCCTGAAATTTTGCGATGGGTTTTGGCGGGCTCTTTTATTGCAATGGCCGTTTGGATGTTGATCCCCGATACCCTTGACGATGCGCAATCCGACACGCAGCCGCGTTGGGGCGTTTTTGGAACGACTGTGGTTGCCTTCTTTTTAGCCGAGATGGGAGACAAAACGCAAATTGCCACCGTGATGTTGGTTGCGCAATACCATGCGTATTTGTGGGTGGTTGCTGGTACAACCCTAGGGATGATGTTGGCAAACGCGCCTGTGGTTTGGTTGGGTGAGCGGATGACGCGTTTGGTACCTATGCGTTTGGTTCATACCGTCTCCGCACTGATTTTTGCGGCCTTAGGGATCGCGGTTTTAATTTAGTTTATATGTTGCTCGCTACTCCTCAATCCATGCATTTTGAAGCGCCACTTGCGCTAAAGAGCGGCGCGTCCATTCGCGCCTACAACCTCACGTTTGAAACCTACGGCACGCTGAACGCCGATAAGTCGAATGCGGTTTTGGTGTGCCACGCACTCAACGCCTCACACCATATAGCTGGAACCTACGCCGGCCAAGCCAAGTCCGAGGGCTGGTGGGACAGCATGATTGGCCCGGGCAAGCCTTTGGACACACAGCGCTTTTTTGTGATTGGGGTTAACAACCTGGGCTCATGCTTTGGTACCACCGGCCCGATGCATGTCAACCCAGATAGCCCGGACGGCCAGGTCTATGGCGCTGATTTTCCAGTGGTGACCGTTGAAGATTGGGTCAACTCCCAGGCCTTGCTGCTTGACCGCTTAGGGATTCAAATACTTGCCGCAGTCATGGGCGGCAGCTTAGGCGGCATGCAGGCCTTGGGCTGGGCTTTGCAATACCCCGAGCGCGTTAGGCGTGCAGTGGTCATTGCTAGTGCCCCCAACCTGACAGCCGAGAATATTGCGTTTAACGAAGTCGCCCGCCGCGCTATCGTGACCGATCCCGATTTTCATGGCGGCAATTTTTACCAAGCTGGCGTGGTTCCAAAGCGCGGCTTGCGCATTGCCCGCATGATTGGTCACATCACCTATTTAAGCGACGATGTGATGAATGAGAAGTTTGGTCGAACTTTGCGCAGCAGCGTCACCCAGACGGCAGGCGACTATCTGTACAGCACCCAAGACGTGGAGTTTCAGATTGAAAGTTATCTGCGCTACCAAGGTGATAAGTTTGCCGATTACTTTGATGCGAATACCTACCTGTTGATTACTCGTGCACTGGATTATTTTGACCCCGCACGGGACTACGGCGGGAACTTAAGCGAGGCTTTGGCAAGAGCCACTTGCAAGTTTTTGTTAGTGAGCTTTGTGACCGATTGGCGGTTTGCACCTTCTCGCAGCCGAGAGTTAGTCAAGGCCTTACTAGACAACCAACGCGATGTGAGTTACGCCGAAATTGACGCGCCCCACGGCCACGATGCCTTTTTGCTGGACGACGCCCGCTACCACGGCGTGGTTCGAGCGTACTTTGATGCGATTGCGCAGGAGGTGTGCGTATGAGCGATCTTGCGACCCAAAATGCGATTGCCCAGTTGGTTCCCCAAGGAGCCCGCGTATTGGACTTAGGCTGTGGTGACGGCGCGATGTTGGCGCACTTACAGTCGGCCCGCGGTTGCAGCGGCTATGGCATTGAGATTGACGACGCCAATGTATTAGCCTGCGTACAACGCGGCGTCAATGTCATTCAACTCAACTTGGACGAAGGCTTGGCGATGTTTGACGACGCGTCGTTTGACGTGGTCTTGCAAATCGACACCTTGCAACATCTTCGCAACGCTGAAGTGATGTTGCGCGAAACCGCCCGCGTGGGGCGTATTGGGATTGTTGCCTTTCCTAACTTTGCGCATTGGCCCAACCGCTTGAGCGTTTTGCGCGGGCGCATGCCGGTAACCAAACGTTTACCCTACCAGTGGTATGACACACCCAATATCCGCGTCGGAACCCATGCCGATTTAGGCCAACTTGCGCAGCGCAGCGGCCTGCGCGTGATCGATAGTTTTGGCCTGCAAAACGGTGAAATGGTGCGCTGGCTGCCGAACTGGCGGGCTGGAACATCCGTTTATAAGTTGGAGCGCTAAATGGCTCCCATCGGCTTTTACCAGGCCCTGCGCTTTTGGTTCAAGCTGGGCTGCATCAGCTTTGGCGGCCCTGCGGGGCAAATTGCAATCATGCACCGCGAGCTCGTGGAAGAACGCCGCTGGATTTCAGATCGGCGTTTTTTACATGCCCTGAATTACTGCATGTTGCTCCCTGGCCCGGAGGCGCAGCAACTTGCCACCTACTTGGGATGGTTGATGCACCGTACTTGGGGCGGCGTCGCGGCAGGTGTTTTGTTTGTACTGCCTTCTCTGTTCTTGTTAATCGGGCTGAGTTGGGTAGTGGTTGCGTTTGGCGAAGTGCCTTGGATTGCTGCTGTCTTGTGGGGGATTAAGCCCGCAGTCGCCGCACTGGTGATCCAAGCGGTGCACCGCATCGGTTCTAAAACCTTGCGCTCCCCCCGCCAGGCTCCTCTGTTGTGGGCGATTGCTCTTTTGAGTTTTTTTGCTGTGGCGATCCTTCAGGTTCCTTTTCCTGCTGTCGTCTTCGCAGCCGCTCTGAGCGGTTGGTTAGGGCAGCGTTGGGTTCCTGAGCAATTTTCAGCCAGCTCGGCTCATAGCGCTGGCAAAGGGTCAACCAACGCGGAGCAAGCTCCAGCTTGGATTGACGACAACACGCCAACACCCAACCACGCGCTGTTTAGCAAGCATAAGTTAGCACGTGTTATTGGCGTTGGCTTAGCCCTTTGGCTGCTACCGATGGTGGGCTTGGTATGGGGCTGGGGTTGGGATGGAACGCTTACGCAAATGGGGTGGTTTTTTACCAAGGCGGCTTTGCTCACTTTTGGTGGGGCCTATGCCGTTTTGCCGTATGTGTACCAGGGCGCTGTTGAACATTTTGGTTGGCTCACCGGTCCGCAAATGATGGACGGTTTAGCCCTGGGTGAAACCACGCCGGGGCCGTTGATTATGGTGGTGACGTATGTTGGGTTTTTAGGCGGATGGAGCAAAGCGGTCTTGGGTCCCGACTCCCTTTTTCTGGGTGCGGCCTTGGCTGCGGTGGTAGTGACGTGGTTTACCTTTTTGCCTTCGTTTATTTTTATTTTGGCGGGTGGCCCTTTTGTTGAGTCCAGCCGTGGAAAGTTGCAACTGACTGCGCCACTCACGGCCATCACAGCTGCAGTGGTCGGGGTGATTGCCAGCTTGGCGGTATTTTTCCTGGCGCACCTTGCCTACCTGCCCGCCCAAGGGGGAAACCCCGTATCCCTTGACTGGGCCGCTTTGTTTATCGCATTGCTTGCCGGTTTTGCTTTAATGCGATTTAAGTGGGGAGTGGTAGTGGTGATCGCCAGTTGTGCAGTTTTGGGCGTTGCGTTCCGCGCTCTTTTTTAGTCTCTTTACTTTTATTTGTATGCTGCGTTTTGCTGCCAACCTCAGTTTTCAATACAACGAATACGCTTTTCTAGACCGTTTTGCGTCTGCCGCCAGCGACGGTTTTAAGGGAGTGGAGTATTTATTTCCTTATGCCTTTGCGCCGTCTGTTTTGGCCAAGCAGTTAAAACATAACGGCCTTGAGCAGGTTCTTTTTAATGCTCCACCGGCTGGCAAGACCTTGGCGGATATGGCTACGGCTTGGGCGCGTGGGGAACGCGGTACCGCGTGTTTGCCGGGACGCGAAGAGGAGTTTCGCTCAGGTATAGAGAAGGCTTTGGAATTTGCAGAAAGCTTGAACTGCAAGCGAATTCACGTAATGGCGGGCTTAGCCCCAGCAGACGTATCGCGCAGCGTATTGCATGCCACTTACGTTCACAATTTGCAATGGGCAGCTCAACTTGCCGCAAGCGCGGGTGTCAGTTTGATGATTGAACCCATCAACGGGCGAGATATGCCTGGATATTTTTTGCAATACCAATCCGATGCCCACACCGTGGTGAACGAAGTCGGGCTAGACTATTTGCAAGTCCAGATGGATATCTACCATTGTCAAATCATGGAAGGCGACATCAGCCACAAGCTGCGCACCTATTTGCCATCGGGAAAAGTGGGGCATCTGCAAATCGCAGGCGTTCCTCATCGGCACGAGCCTGATCGGGGCGAACTCCAATGCGCAGCTATTTTTGATGAAATTGACCGCTTGGGCTACTCGGGCTGGATCGGTTGCGAATACCGC
>JBAXOC010000045.1:0-9075 GCA_037133455.1 Comamonadaceae bacterium
TGGGCCAAGCCGCCACAATCCTTTGACCGATTGTTTCGCATGATTGCTGGCCTTGAACCTGCTGAGCTCCCTAAGGATGCGATTGAAGTGGGGAGGGTTGCAGAGGCGTGGGGCATCAAAGGATGGTTCAAGGTATTGCCCTACAGCGGTGATCCTGAGGCCTTATTTACTTCCAAACTGTGGTTTATGTTGCCCACTGAAAAAGGTCTAAAAACCTTTGATGGCGTGGCGCAACTCTCCGTCAAAGAAATTAAATCCCATTCGGGTTCTTTGGTCGCCTGTGCCACGGGAGTGTCTGACCGCACCGAGGCCGAGGCTTTGCGCGGCGCACGAATTTTCATCTCCCGTTCTAATTTCCCAGCGTCTGCCATTGATGAATTTTATTGGGTCGACTTAATTGGCTTGGATGTAGTTAACCGTGAAAACGCGCCCATGGGCGTGGTTCGTGAACTCATGTCAACAGGGCCGCAAACGGTTTTGGTTCTAGAGTATTTGGAAGATGGAAAAACACTGGAGCGAATGATTCCATTTGTCTCGGTTTACGTCGATTCTGTAGATTTGCAGGCCCGCCGGATTACGGTGGACTGGCAAGCCGATTATTGAATCGCCAAGGCTATGCGTTTTGACGTCATTACCCTTTTTCCTGAACTATTCGGTTCGTTTTTAACGACTGGAATTACCCGCCGAGCCTTTGAGGCTGGCCAAGTGGATGTGCGCCTTTCGAATCCGCGTGATGTCGCTCTGGGTAATTACCGGCGCATCGATGACCGTCCCTTTGGTGGTGGCCCCGGCATGGTCATGATGGCTGAACCCTTGGAAAAAACGCTGGTCGAGATTCAATCACAACGGCAAGACCAAGCGCAGGTCGTTTTGTTCTCGCCCATCGGTAAACGCTTAGACCACGCTGATATTGACACATGGGCTCACAGCCAAGGTGCTATCTTGGTTTGTGGACGTTACGAAGGCATTGATCAGCGCTTTATCGATCGGCATGTAGATCTTCAAATCAGCGTGGGTGATTTTGTGCTGTCAGGTGGTGAGTTGCCTGCGATGGTACTTCTTGACGCTGTGGCAAGGCTTCAACCCGGCGTATTGTCTGACCAAGAAAGCCACCAGCTTGACAGTTTTAATCCAGAGCTTGATGGGTTGTTGGATTGCCCGCATTACACGCGCCCTGAGGTTTGGTCTGAGCAGCCCGTTCCAGCGGTGCTCCTATCCGGACACCATGAACACATTGAGCGTTGGCGCCGAGAGCAGCGCTTAGCCTTAACTTCGGCGCATCGGCCTGATTTAATTGAAATTGCACGCCAATTGGGCAAACTTAGCCCCCAAGACGAACAGTTTTTGAAGAATACGGCAGCTGCAAGGCTATAATCGAAGGCTAACTGATCCTCTGCTCGGTCAAATTGAAACAGCAATGGTGCTGTATTTGAGTTGTACCCTTTTGGTACTGGCGCTGGCATGATCTTGAAAGAAGCTATGAATCTCATTCAAATCTTAGAGCAAGAAGAAATTGCTCGTTTAGGAAAAGTCATTCCTGAATTCGCGCCAGGAGACACCGTGATCGTCAGCGTGAACGTGGTCGAGGGAACTCGCAAACGGGTTCAGGCGTATGAAGGCGTTGTGATCGCTAAACGCAATCGCGGCCTCAATAGCGGCTTTATCGTTCGTAAAATTTCGAGCGGCGAGGGCGTCGAGCGTACTTTCCAAACCTACAGCCCATTGATTGCTGGTATTGAAGTCAAACGCCGTGGCGATGTTCGCCGCGCTAAGTTGTACTACTTGCGTGATCGCAGCGGTAAATCTGCGCGTATCAAAGAAAAGTTGCCAGCTAAGAAAACAGCGGTTTAACCGATCTCTGTTTGAAACAAACCGCCCAGGTTCTCCTGTGGCGGTTTTCTTTTTTGGGAAACGCTCAATGAGTGGCATTTCAATTCCAGACCCTAGGTTAATCCCCGTGATCGGTGTCGATCGGCATTTACCGAAAGTGCCCATGGAGTCCATGACGCCAGATGCTTTGCGTCAACGCTTTGCCGTAGCACCCGATTGGACACCAGAGATACTCGCTGAGTTGTCTTTTTCTGATCGTTCTCCGGTGGCTGCTTCGGTATTAATCGGTTTGGTGATGCGCGAAGAATTAACGGTGTTGCTGACACAGCGCACAGACCACCTCTCAAGCCACTCAGGTCAAGTGGCTTTTCCCGGTGGAAAAATGGATCCCGAAGATCGAGATGTCGCAGCGACAGCCCTGCGAGAGGCCTATGAAGAGGTGGGTTTGGATCCTGATAGCGTGGATGTATTGGGAGTGTTACCCATTTACACGACGGGCAGTGCTTTTTTGGTTTCTCCGGTGGTGGCTTTGCTTCGTCCAGATATGCTATTGCGGGCCAATGCCAATGAGGTGGCAAGCATTTTTGAGGTTCCATTGTCATTTTTGATGAACCCCGCCAACCACAGACGCCACGCCTATGAGCGCAACGGAGTGCAAAGGGAGTGGCTTTCAATGCCCTACATAGAAGGTTCGCAAGAACGGTTTATTTGGGGTGCGACCGCAGGGATGTTGCGTAATTTATACCGGTTTTTGGTCGCTTAGCGATCTCGGGGTCGTTATGATCTTTCCCATGAGCTTTTTGTCTATTCTTTTCGCGCTTTTGCTGGAGCAGGCAAGGCCACTTCAACCTATCAACCCTGTGCACGGAAGTGTTCGCAATTGGGTGAGTTGGACTCTTCATCATTTTGATGCGGGCAAGCCGCAACACGGCTGGCTGACTTGGGGTGTGGCGGTGCTCTTGCCTACCGTTTTAGCTGCCGCTGTGCATTGGACCTTGTTGTTGACTTTAGGTTGGCTTGCCGCAGTGATTTTTCATATTGCGATTTTGTACAGCACCCTCGGGTTTAGACAATTCAGTCACCATTTCACAGAAATTCGCGATGCCTTAGACGCAGGCGATGAAGTTCTGGCTCGCCAACTGCTTGCGAAATGGATGCACTCCGATGCTAGCGATCTTCCGCGCAGCGAAATGATTCGCCATGTGATCGAGCATTCGGTGCTGAGCGCCCACCGCTATGTTTTCGGTGTTTTCGCCTGGTATACCTTGCTTTCCGCCTTGGGATTAGGCCCTGCGGGCGCAGTTTTTTATAGGATGGCTGAATACTTTGGAGTGATTGCTAAGCGTGCAGCCAGTTCATCTAACGTGATGGTGAGCCCATCTGTGCAACAGTGTGCTGGACAGGCGTGGTGGTCGATTGATTGGTTGCCAGCCCGTATCACCGCATTAGGCTTTGCTTTTGTCGGAAGTTTTGAGGATGCCATCGCTCGGTGGCGACAGTTTGAAGAATCTACACCCCGCGATAACGACGGAATTGTTTTGGCTGCCACGGCAGGCGCGGTGAATGTTCAATTGGGATTTGCGACCCAGTCTTCAAGCGCCCAGACGCCTCAGCTTGCGCATTTGCGTGCAGTCGTCGGTTTGGTTTGGCGCACAGTGGTGATGTGGATGATTTTTTTGGCTTTGCTGTCGCTCGCCCGTTTGCTAGGCTAATACCGGCTTTGAGACAGTTCTGCAAATAAATCGCAGTAAATTTTATAGCGATGGGCGGTAATAGAGCTATCCGAGGCTTCATTTTTCAAAGCTTCTAAGACGCCACAACCCGGCTCATGCAGATGAGAGCAGTTGTAAAACTTGCATGCCCCGGCGTGTGCTTTGATATCAGGCATCAAACCAGCGAGGTGCATCGGATCAATATGGTGCAAGCCAAACTCTTGAAACCCTGGGGAGTCAATAAGTGCCGTTGTTTTAGACGCGTCTTGCCAGTAAAGCGTGGTGCTGGTGGTAGTGTGTTTGCCTGAATTCAGCGCGGTAGAAATTTCTTGGGTTAACACTTGGGCTTGGGGTACAAGGCGGTTAATTAAGGTACTTTTGCCAGCGCCCGAAGGACCCAAAATCAAACTTGTTTTTCCTTGGAGTACTTCCTCAAGGCTGGGCTGGTTCTCGTTTGAAAAAAGTGCGGTCGTTTTCTCGCTCGGGTCGTCAATCACTGGCGCTCGTGGCTTTAAGGCCATAGGCAACACGGTATAGCCCATGGCCCGGTAAGGCCCAAGGCGCTCCCAGGCGCGTTCGAATAATTGCGAAAGATCTTGTTTATTTAATACGATGATCGCTTGAATTTTTTCAGCTTGGGCTGCAATTAAAGCGCGCGTGAGTTGGCTTTCTGAAAACTCGGGTTCGGCCGCAATCAAAATCAAAACTTGGTCAATATTGGCGGCAAAGAGTTTGGTGCGAATTTCGTCTTGTCGGTAAAACAAATTGCGCCGAGGCAACACTTTTTCGATGGTTCCCTCATCTTGGGTGGCCTGCCAAAGTACGTGGTCACCAACCACGGTTTGATTTTTTTTGCCTCTGGGGTGGCAAATTAAACGCCGTCCATCTGGGGTTTCAACCCACACGTGCCGACCATGTCCGGCGATCACCAGGCCCTCTTCCAGCGCGCTGTTTTCAGCCAATCGCTTGACCCTCTGACCCGTTGGGTTGTAGCAAAGCGTCTGTCAGCGCAGCACATGAAAAATCAGTAACTGACACGCCATGGACATCGTGTGTTCTCCAGCGAACACTGCAACTTGAATACCCCAGCAACATATCCGGATGGTGGTCTTGTTGCTCAGCCAAAAAGGCCACGGCATTGGCAAAGGATAGCGTCGCCAAATAGTTTTTAAACCGAAATGTTTTTTCTATCGCGAAAGTTGGTCCATCACCAAAAAGCTTCCAACCTTCAAGCTGGGCAAGCTTTCCGATGATTTGTGCGGGGCCCAAGGCTTGGCGAGTTATCACGTTAGGTCGCAGCGGTCATTTGCATCCGACCTAAGCGTTCGCTAGCCGGCGGGTGTGAGTAGTAAAACTTCACGTAAAGCGGGTCCGGTGTCAGCGTGGAAGCGTTGTCTTGGTAAAGCTTGAGTAAGGCCGACGATAAATCACCGGCGTTGGTTTTGTCTATCGCGTAGTGGTCTGCTTCAAATTCGTGTTGACGTGAAATTTGTGCAAACAAGGGGCCTAAAAACCCAGTGAATAGCGGTAAAGCAATAAGAAACAACACCAAAGCCAATGCATCGTTTGCAATAAGCATATTGGGAGCAACACCTAAGCCGGTATAAAACCACGCTTGGGTGCTGAACCATCCTAAAACCGCAAAACCGAGCAGACTCATCAAGAATGCAGAAGCCAGTCGTTTCAAAATATGGCGGTGTTTAAAGTGACCGATTTCGTGGGCTAAAACGGCATCTATTTCAGCAGGGCTTAGTCGTTCGAGCAAAGTATCGTAAAAAACAACCCGTTTGGAGGAGCCAAAGCCGGTGAAATAGGCGTTGGCATGGGCGCTTCGTTTGCTGCCGTCCATCACATAAAAACCCTGGGCCTGGAACCCACACCGCTGCATTAACTCTGAAACCCGTAGCTTTAAAGACTCATCTTTCAGGGGTTCAAATTTATTGAAAAGGGGCGCAATCCAGGTGGGGAACACCCACATGGCCAATGCGTTGAATGCCACCCAAATTCCCCACGTCCAGATCCACCACGCGGGGCCGCTCGCTCCCATCATCCAGACGACGAGGGCAGCTAAAGGGACGCCAATGAGTAAGCCTAAGGCCGTTGATTGGAATAGATCTTTGACCCATTGCATTCGGGTGGTTTTATTAAAACCAAAACGTTCCTCAAGAACAAAGGTTCCGTAAAGACTAAAGGGTAAATCGATGAGCCCATTGATAACCGTAAAGGCCACCAAGAGACTGACTTGCTGAATGAGGCCAGGCGCTATCCAGTGGTGTAGCCCTTGGTTAAGCGCAGACAAACCACCTAGCAAAGTCCATCCAAGCACGGTTGCTGCACCCCACGCCAGCTCAAAAAAGCCCAATTGGGTTTTGGCTATGGTGTAGTCAGCGGCTTTTTGATGCGCGTCTAATGCAATGCTTTCAGAAAACGCCTGGGGAACGGCACTGCGGTGGCGTGCCACATGCCGAATCTGGCGGCTTGCCAGCCAAAATTTCAACAGCAGGTTGGCAATCAGAGCGACTGCAAATAAAAGTGTGAAAGCGCCTGAGGGATTGAAAAGTGTGTCGTTCATGAGCCCGTAGTTTAGGCGATCAGCGACAATACCGCCCATGTCTGAAATAACACCTTCTCTTACTAAATCCGATAAAAACTTGGTCTGGCTTGATTGCGAAATGACGGGTCTCAGTCCTGCCATAGACCGGATCATTGAAATTGCAGTGGTGGTCACCGGGCCGCAACTGGAGTGCCGCACAGACGGTCCCGTTTTTGTGATTCACCAGTCCGACGCGCAACTCGACAAGATGGACGCGTGGAACAAAGGGACGCACGGGAAAAGTGGTCTCATTGACAAGGTTCGTGCGTCTACGACCACGGAAGAACAAGCACAGACCGCCATTCTTGATTTCCTAAGCCAATACGTCCCTGCAGGGAGTTCACCGATGGCTGGCAATACGATTGGTCAAGACCGCCGTTTTTTGGTGGAATACATGCCCAAGTTAGAGGCTTTTTTCCATTACCGTAATCTGGATGTGAGCACGCTCAAAGAGTTGTCGCGCCGCTGGCGGCCTGAGGTATACGCCTCATTTAAAAAGCAACAACGCCACACGGCTTTGGCCGATGTGCATGAGTCAATTGATGAGCTAGAGCACTATCGAACCCACTTTTTGAAGCTGTAGTTTCTATCGCTTCTATCCGGCAATTAGGTAGAAACCCGAATCCGTGCCATAATCGCAGACTTCGCTGATCATGCAATAGATTTTTCTACGGACAGCGAATTTTGTACATCTCCCTTCATTCACCGGGCCTCACGACATAGGTCCCCAGCGCTGAGAGAACTCTTTTCAGAGTCAGAGCAGGTTTCGTTTGATGGTTGATGTTTTTTAACCATTGACGGAACACCCACTCTTCGGGTGGTGTTCGCGTGTGAGTAAAACTATGACTGATACTTTTGAAGTAACGGGCGAATTTGCGCCTGTTGAATCCCATTCTTTGCCTGAATCTAGCGATTCGGCTCCTGTGAACCAAGAGCCTGAAGCGCCGAACGGCTTTGTTGAGCTCGGCCTCGCCCCAGAATTAGTCCGTGCTGTCAAAGATTTGGGTTACACCCAGCCTACGACCGTTCAATTGAAAGCCATTCCCTTGGCTCTCCCCGCAAAAGCTTCGGGCGACAAAGCGGCAAGCTATATCGACTTGATGGTTTCTAGCCAAACCGGCAGTGGAAAAACAGCGGCCTTTTTGCTGCCTGTGCTCCATACCTTGTTGGCGCAGTTGGCCCAAGCGGAAGAAGATGAGCGTGCTGAATACGAAAAATCGGTCGCTGATGCTGCTGCAAAAGGCGAAGCCCCTCCCAAGCGCTCCAAGCGCAAAGACCCAACTAATCCGCGTAACTTCAAAGCTCCAACGCCTGGTGCTCTGATTGTTTGTCCAACCCGCGAGTTGGCCCAACAGGTTGCGCATGATGCGATTGATTTGGTCCAGCATTGCCGTGGCCTTCGGGTTGCCAATATTGTGGGTGGTATGCCTTACCAGCTGCAAATTGCCAAGTTGCAAAACGCCAACTTGGTTGTTGCTACTCCAGGCCGCCTGCTTGATCTTCAACGTTCGATGCAAATCAAACTGGACCAAGTGCAATTTTTGGTGGTTGATGAAGCCGACCGGATGCTTGACTTGGGTTTCTCCGATGACTTGGCTGAAATTAACCAGCTGACGATTGGTCGCAAGCAAACCATGATGTTTAGCGCAACGTTTGCTCCACGCATTCAGCAACTGGCTGCCCGCGTCATGCGTGAGCCTCAGCGCGTCACGATCGACAATCCGCAAGAAAAGCACGTCAACATCAAGCAAGTCTTGTTTTGGGCTGATAACGCCCAGCACAAACGCAAATTGTTAGACCACTGGTTGCGCGATACCGGTATTAACCAAGCGATTGTCTTTGCCAGCACCCAGATTGAGTGTGACGGCTTGGCCAATGACTTGCAACAAGATGGTTTTGACGCCGTTGCGCTGCACGGCGCATTGAGTCAAGGTTTGCGCAACCGGCGATTGATGGCCTTGCGACAAGGGCAAGTTCAGATTTTGGTGGCGACAGATGTGGCTGCGCGTGGTATCGACGTTCCAACTATCACCCACGTTTTTAATTTTGGTTTGCCGATGAAAGCCGAAGACTACACCCACCGCATTGGCCGTACCGGTCGCGCTGGGCGTGATGGTTTGGCGATTACGTTTGCTGAGATGCGCGATCGCCGTAAGATTTTTGATATTGAGGCTTATACCCGCCAGCCGATCAAAGCCGAAGTGATTCCTGGTCTTGAGCCGCAGCAACGTATGCCTGAGTCACGCTCTGGCGCGGGCTTTGGTGGACGTAACGCCGGTGGACGCGATAGCCGTCCTCAAGGGCGCAATTTTGGTGGTCCCCGTGAAGGTGGATTTGGCGGCGGCAACCGAGGCAACGACCGAGGTGGTGATCGTGGCGGATTTGCAGGACGCAGCGAAGGCTTCAGCTATGAGCGCAAAGGCGGCTTTAACGACCGTTTTAACTCTGGCCCTAAGCCCGCGCCTCGCGGTGACTTTGCGCCTCGCGGTGATTTCGCACCCCGTGCAGATTTCGCCCCGCGTGGAGATTTTGCTCCGCGTGCGCAGGCACCGCGTGGTGATTTTGGAGCGCCCCGCGGAGATTTCGCTGCACGCAAGCCTGCTTTTGGTAAGCCCCCAGGTTTTGCCAAGCCGGGTAACGGCGGGAAAGTATTTGTTCCGCGAGATGCTAAAAAGCGTCCCGCACGCAACGCAGACTAACTTCGTTGATCAGGCCATGCCATTGCGGCGGGCCAGTTCAAGGAATAAAGCGGCATGGTCCAAATCGGCCATGCCGTTTTTTATGCCCTGTGCATAGAGGTCTTCAAGCAAATGCGTCACAGGCGCTTCAAAGCCGAGCGATTGGGCTGTGTTGAGTGCATTACGCAGGTCTTTGAGTTGTACAGTCATCCGGCCGCGCGGCGCAAAATCACGCGCAATCATTCGCTCCCCGTGGACTTGT